>DATBPW010000456.1:0-6572 GCA_036561125.1 Ramlibacter sp.
CGAACAAGCGCATGGTGCGCGTGCGCACGTTGTCGGGCGTGATCGAGCCGCGGCTGGATTCCGATGGCCGCGTCACCGTCGACATGGGCGCGCCGGTGTTCGAGCCGGCGCAAGTTCCGTTCGACGCTGCAGGCCTCGAGCCGATCCACGAAGGCGGCTGGCACCAGTGGCACCTCGCGCTCGGCACCGACGCCGGCGAGGCAATGATCGCCGTGGCGGTGCTCTCGATGGGCAACCCGCACGCGGTGCAGGAAGTGGCGGATGTCGACGCTGCACCGGTGCGCACGCAAGGCCCCGCCATCGAGCACCATCCGCGCTTCCCGAATCGCGTCAACGCCGGCTTCCTGCAGGTCGTCGACCGCTCGCACGTGCGCCTGCGCGTGTGGGAGCGCGGCGCGGGCGAAACGCTCGCGTGCGGCACCGGTGCCTGCGCCGCCGTCGTGGCAGGCATTCGCCTGGGCAAGCTCGACCAGCGTGTCGACGTCCAAACGCGCGGCGGCATGCTCACGATCGAGTGGGACGGCGCCGGGCCCGTGCTCATGACCGGCCCCGCCGTCACCGTGTTCGAAGGCGAGATCGACGTTCCCGATTCACCATGACCGACAAAGACATGAACCCCATCACCGAGGACGACATCGCGAGCTGGCTCGCCAACACGCCGGATTTCTTCGAGCGCCACGCGTCGCTGCTCGCGAGCGTGCAGCTCACCAGCCCGCACGGCAATCGCGCGGTGAGCCTGCAGGAGCGGCAGGCGGAGATGCTGCGCGAGAAGATCAAGGCGCTGGAGCACCGGATCATGGACATGGTGCGGCACGGCAACGAGAACATGATCATCTCGGACCGCCTGCAGCGCTGGGCGCGCAACCTGTTCCTCGTGCACGCGGGGCGCGCGCTGCCGGCGACGATCGCCGCGGAAATCCAGTCGCAATTCATGGTGCCGCAGGTCGCGATCAAGGTGTGGGACGTGGACAGCCGCTACGGCAAGGAGCCGTTCGCGGAAGGCGTGGGCGACGATGCGAAGGCGTTCGCGTCGTCGTTGACGCAGCCTTATGTCGGCGTCAATTCGGGCTTCGAGGCGGTGAACTGGCTAGAGGACGCGGCGATGGCGATGTCCATCGCGCTCATCCCGCTGCGCGAAGGTGCGGTCGATGCGGCAAGCCCCGCGTTCGGCATGCTCGTGCTCGCGTCGCCGGACCCGCAGCGCTTCTCGGCCGGCATGGGCACGGACTTCCTCGAGCGCATCGCGCAGCTCGCCAGCGCCGCGCTCTCGCGCCTGCGCAAGGAGTAGGGCGCATGGCCGGTGGCGCATCCCTCGTCGATCGCTACCTGGAACATGTGCGCGTCGAAAAACGCCTCGCGCAGCGCACGCTCGAGTTGTATTCGCTCGACTTGCAGAAGCTCGGCGACAACTGCGCGAAGGCGAACGTCGAGCTCACGCGCGTGCAGAACGCGCACATCCGCCGCTGGGTCGCGCAGATGCACTCGGCCGGGCGCAGCGGCCGCGGGATCGCGCTGATCCTCTCCGGCTGGCGCGGCTTCTATACGTGGCTCGGCAAGCAAGGGCTCGTCGCGAGCAACCCGGTCGCGGACGTGCGCGCGCCGAAAGCGCCGAAGCCGTTGCCCAAGGCATTGAGCGTCGACGACTCCGTGCGCCTGGCCGAGTTCGAGGACACGGAGGCCGACCCGTGGCTCGAAGCGCGCGACGTGGCGATCGTCGAGCTGTTGTACGGCTGCGGCTTGCGCGTGGGCGAGCTCGTGGGACTGGACGTGGCTGCGAGCGGCACGGCGCGCGGATGGATCGACATCGAAGAAGGTGAAGCGCACGTGCTCGGCAAAGGCAGCAAGCGGCGCACGGTGCCGGTCGGCAGCAAGGCGGTCGCCGCGCTGCGCGTGTGGCTGCAGGTTCGCGGCACGCGCGAGTCGCCCGCGCTGTTCGTCGGCCGCCACGGCACGCGCCTGACGGCGCAAAGCGTGTGGGCGCGCCTGAAGCGCCGCAGCCTCGTCGCGGGGCTGGCGACGCCGGTGCATCCGCACATGCTGCGGCACTCGTTCGCCAGCCACCTGCTGCAATCGAGCCAGGACCTGCGAGCGGTGCAGGAGCTGCTCGGCCACGCCAACATCACCACGACGCAGGTCTACACGCGGCTGGATTTCCAGCACCTCGCGAAAGCGTACGACGCCGCGCACCCGCGGGCGCAGCGCAAGAAATGACCGTCAACTGGTCAGCGTGAACACCACTCGCTTGCTCTCGGGCGAGACGTTGGCGAGCAGCGCTTCGAGCCGGTGGACCACCTGCGGCGCGCCGGCGCGCTGCGTCGGCACGATCGTCTGCGCGACGCGCACCTGCGCCACCCAGTCGATCGGCTTGTCCTTGAACGGCATGAGGCAGCGCGCGACGATGCGCGGCCCCTCGGACGCGGCGTCCTCCGGCTTGAGCGGGCCTTCGATCAGCATGCCGAAACGCAGGTCGCCGAGGCGCGCGACCGAATCGATGTCGCGCGCCGCCGCGAGCAGGCGCCCGGCGACTTGCAGCGGCAGTTCCTCCGCCGAACGCAAGCCGTAGTCCTTGCGGATCTGGTCGGCGTTGACGATATCGATTACGAGCACCGCGCTTTCGTACTTCAGGCGCTGCGACCGCGCCATCATGCGCGCGAGGCTTTGCTCGAACACCTGCGCGTTCATCAGGCCGGTGGCCGGGTCGATCTTCTCGAATCCATGCAGGCGCCGGCTGTACTCGCGCCGCTGCTGGCTGCGCAGGATCAGGATCAGCAGCACGATCGGCAGCTCGAACACCATGCCGACCTGCATCGCATGCTCGGGCCAGAAACCGACCGGGATCAGGCCCGCTGCGCGGGCCAGCGGGAAGGCCGAGGCGACCGCGAACGGCACCGAGCCGAGCAGCAGCCAGGTCGCCCACCGGTCGCCGCGGCGCGCCGCCCACACCAGCGAGGCGACGCCGGTCGCGCCGGCGACGAGGACGTAGCCGATCATGATGGCGGAGCGGTTCGAAGGGTCCACGAAGACGATCGCCACGCACGCGGCGACCGAGCACACCATGACCCCCAGCAGCAGGTAATGCAGCAGCCGCGAGCGCTGCGGCATAGCCACGACCTCGGAGAAGAACCATTGCAGCGAGCCGACTCCGAGCACCGGCAGGATCAGCGCGGAGTAGTCGTTCCACCACGGCGATGCGGGCCACAGGTCGAGCCCGGCGATGCCTGTGAGCGACGCCTGGGTGAGCCCGAGGAACGTCACGCTGATCGCGAACAGCGCATACGCGGCGTCGCGCAGCGAAACGGCGCTCATCACCGCGAGGATCACGGCGAGCCCGGCCAGGCCGAAGTAGATGCCCAGCAGCACCGAAGTCTGCTGCTCGTCGCGCAGCAGGTAGCTTTCGCTCACGAACTGGAGCGGCGCGCTGAATCCGTGGGCGTTCTGGATCCTCACGAGGTATTCCTGCTGGCCGGCTGCCAGCGGCAGCAGCGGGAAGCGGTGCGCGACCGGCCAGTCCTTCACCGCGATCGTGTCGCCCGCGGACTGGCCCCATTCGCCCACGCCTTCGAGCGGATAGAGCGTGATGCGGTCCAGCTGCGACCAGGGCACCTGCAGGTACCAGCGCTCCGCGCTCGGCACATTCAGCGTGAAGCGGATCCACAGCACGTTGCCCGCCGACAGCTCGTAGATCTCGCCGGGGCGGGTGGGCGTCCACGTCATCGCGGTGCCGTCGGCGGCGTCCTCGGTCGAGACCTCGCCGCTCGGGTCGATCCACGATTCGCCGGCGCCGCCGAGCAGCACCGGCTGGCGGGCGGCGTCGAGCGTGACGACCGGCGCCGCAAGCGCGCAGCGGCACACCGCCGCCATCAGCAGCATGGCCGCGACCGCCCATAGCCGCCAGGTCCTTCGCATGTCCCAACTCCTTACCGCCGACAATATAGCCAATGAAGACCATCCGCCTGAAGGAAGGCAAGGAAAGATCGCTGAAGCGGCAACACCCGTGGGTGTTCGATTCCGCCGTCGCGCGCGGCGGCGGCGACCCCGGCGAGACAGTCCGCATCGAGTCGAGCGCCGGTGAATTCCTCGCGTGGGCCGCGTTCAGCCCGCAGTCGAAGATCCGTGCGCGCGCGTGGAGTTTCGACGAGAAGCAGCGCATCGATGCGGCGTTCATCGCGGGGCTGTGCGAAAGGGCCGTGAAGGCGCGCGAGCGCTTCGCGATCGATAGCGACGGCCTGCGCCTGGTGCACGGCGAGTCCGACGGCCTGCCGGGCCTCATCGTCGATCGCTATGCGGACACGCTCGTCGCGCAGTTCCTGTCCACGGGCGCGGAACGATTCAAGCAGGTGATCGTCGATGCGATGCTGCGCGTGACGGGGTTGGCAAGGATGTATGAGCGTTCCGACACCGGTTCGCGCTCGCTCGAAGGATTGCCGCCGGCCGCCGGATGGCTGCACGGCGAGGGGCCGGCCGAAATCACGATCCGGGAACACGAGTGGAAGCTCACGCTCGACATCGCGACGGGCCACAAGACGGGCTTCTACCTCGACCAGCGCGACAGCCGGCGCAAGTTCTCGCAGGCCGCGCGGCGGCTGGCTTTGCAGCGCGTGCTCAACTGCTATTGCTATACCGGAGGATTCACGGTCGCCGCGCTCGCGGGTGGCGCCGCGCACGTCACGTCGATCGATTCATCGGCGCCGGCGCTCGAACGCGCGCGAGCGCACGTCGCGCTCAACGGGTTCGAAGCGGCGCGCGCGGAATTCATCGATGCCGACGTGAACGCGTCGCTGCGCCGCTTCATCGATGAACGCCGCACGTTCGATGCCATCGTGCTCGATCCGCCGAAACTCGCGCCCACGGCGGCGCATGCGGAACGCGCGGCGCGTGCCTACAAGGACATCAACCGGCTGGCGCTCACGATCCTCGAGCCCGGCGGCGTGCTCTTCACGTACTCATGTTCCGGCGGCATCAGCGCGGACCTGTTCCACAAGATCGTCGCGTCCGCCGGCGCCGACGCGCACGTCGACGGCTACATCACCGAGCGGCTCGGCGGCGCGCCGGACCACCCGATGACGCTCGCGTTCCCCGAAGGCGAATACCTCAAGGGCCTCGTGGTGCAGCGGAAAGCCTAAACTTGCGGCCATGAGCCTCATTCCCGCCACCATCCTCACGGGCTTCCTCGGCTCGGGCAAGACGACGCTGCTCAAGCGCGTGCTGTCCGAGGCGCACGGCCAGAAGATCGCCGTCATCGAAAACGAGTTCGGCGAGGAGAACATCGACAGCGACATCCTTGTCACCGAGACGAAGGAGCAGATCGTGCAGATGAGCAACGGCTGCATCTGCTGCACGATCCGCGAAGACCTGCGCGAGACGCTCCAGTTGCTCGCGGCGAAGAAGCGCAAGGGCCTGCTCGACTTCGAGCGCGTGGTGATCGAGACGACGGGCCTCGCGGACCCGGGCCCGGTCGCGCAGACGTTCTTCATGGACGACGAGATCGCCGAGAGTTTCCTGCTCGACTCGATCATCACGCTGGTCGATGCGAAGCACGCCGACAAGCAGCTCGACGACCGTCAGGAAGCGCGCCGGCAAGTGGGCTTTGCCGACCAGATCTTCATCAGCAAGACGGACCTGGTGAGCAAGGAGGAGGTCGACGCGCTGGTGCATCGCCTCAAGCACATGAACCCGCGCGCGCCGATGAAGCCGGTGCATTTCGGGGAGGTGCCGCTCGAGGAAGTGTTCGACCTGCGCGGCTTCAACCTCAACGCCAAGCTCGACATCGACCCGGACTTCCTGAAGGAAGACGAGCACGAACACCACCACGAGCATGGGGACGATCACGACCATGACCACGAGCATGGCGAGCACTGCGACCATCCGCACCACCACCACATCGACGACGACGTGAAGAGCTTCGTCTTCAAGTCGGACCGTGCGTTCGACCCGGCGAAGCTCGAGGATTTCCTCGGCGCGATCGTGAACATCTACGGCCCGAAGATGCTGCGCTACAAGGGCGTGCTGTACATGAAGGGCACCGAGCGCAAGGTCATCTTCCAGGGCGTGCACCAGCTGATGGGAAGCGACCTCGGCCCCGAGTGGCAGGCCGGCGAGGTGAAGAACAGCAAGATGGTCTTCATCGGCATCGACCTGCCGCGCGACATCTTCATGCAGGGCCTGCAGCAGTGCCTCGTCGGCTAGACGTGCGCCGTTCGGGGTACAGCAAGCTCCTACGCTGATCGATGAACCCGCGACGCGAGGCCGCCGCGGGAATCGGTTAGTCTTGCGCCTTCCCCAAGGAACCAGGCGCGAGCCGAATGATTGTCTCTCTTCCGCAACTCGCGGCGAACCCATTGCGGGGACCCCTGCAGGCCGGCCGTGAAAAGCCCAGCCATGGGGGGTCGGGGCGCGGCAATCAGGGTATAACTCGCGCTGATGAAGGCGATCGAAAGCCACAACGAGGAAAGCCTGCGGACGGGAAGCATGCGCACGTGCATGCCGAGGGCGCGGGTTCGAGGAGACGGGAAGTGAAGCCTCAACCGAAGGCGGCCGCGAAGGCCGCCAGGAAGCCGGTCGCGAAGGCGAAG
>DATBPW010000457.1:0-2578 GCA_036561125.1 Ramlibacter sp.
GGTTGTTGGCCATGGAGTTGACCGAGTCGGTCAAGTCCTTCCACGTGCCCGCCACGCCCGGCACCACGGCCTGGCCGCCCAGGCGTCCGTCCGTTCCGACTTCACGCGCGACGCGTGTCACTTCCGAGGCGAACGAGCGCAGCTGGTCCACCATCGTGTTCGTGGCTTCCTTCAGCTGCAGGATCTCGCCGCGCACGTCCACCGTGATCTTCTTGGACAGGTCGCCGTTGGCCACGGCGATCGTCACCTCGGCGATGTTGCGCACCTGCGCCGTGAGGTTGCCGGCCATCTGGTTGACCGAGTCGGTCAGGTCCTTCCACACGCCCGACACGCCCTTCACCTGCGCCTGGCCACCCAGCTTGCCTTCGGTACCCACTTCGCGCGCCACGCGCGTCACTTCGGACGTGAACACCGACAGCTGCTCGATCATGGTGTTCACGAGCTTGGCCGAGCGCAGGAATTCGCCCTTGAGCGGGCGCCCGTCCACTTGCAGGTCCATCGACTGGCCGAGGTCGCCCTTCGCGACCGCGCCGATCGTGCGCGCGATGTCGGTGGTCGGCCGCACGAGGTCGTCGATCAGCGTGTTGAACGAATCGACCTGCTCGGCCCAGGCGCCGGTGACGCCGGGGGTCGTCAGGCGCTGGGACAGGCGCCCTTCCTTGCCGACGTTCGTCGACAGCCGCGCCGCTTCCTCGGTGATGCGGTTCGCGTTGCTGATGCACTGGTTGAACGCTTCGGCGATGCCGCCTTCGGTGCCGCTCCACGTCGCGGGCAAGCGCGTGGAGAAGTCGCCGTTCGCGAACGCCTTGAGCGCGGCGAGGATTTCGCGCGCGTGCGCGTCGGCGGCGGACGACGCGTCGCGCGTCTGGATCGGTTCGAGCGTGCCCGCGGCGGCTCGCGCCTTGGACGTTTTCTTGCTCCCGCGCGCAGTGGGGTGTACGGCCTGGTCCATAGGTGTGTCCGAAGGTGAGTTTTGTGGAGAGTCGGATACCCACTCATCCGGATGAGCGGACGGTCAGTGTCGTCCTGCCCGTCCGACTTGTGCGTAGGACAGTTCCGACAGGCGCTGCCAGCCAACTGCTGAGCAGCCTCCGAACGCACGGAAAACTTCGCGCCGGTGTTGCGCGGGGTCATGCGCAGGCCACGGCCCGCCGTCGTGACGCTCCTACATCCGGCCGCCGCAGCCCGTCCCAAGATGCAGCCACCAGGACGTTCAGGGAAGGCAGTCCACCATGCAGGAACAGGATCAGGATCTGATGATCGACGACGGATGCAGCTGGGCCGTAGCAGGCATCCTCACGGAACTCGAAGGCGCGGTGCTGACGACCAGCGTCGGCGACGGCGGCTTGGCCGGCACGATGCATTTCGAGGAGCCGCTCGCCACGGCGGCCAACGACGCGCGCTTCGAAAAGCGCGAGGAGGAACGCGTGTGAGCCGGCCAACGCGCCGGCCGGCCGGAGGCCGCGGCGCAGGCTAGCTGCGGAACCGCCTGCGCGTGAGCGCCAGCGCGATCCAGTACGCCACCACGGTGTAAGCCGCGAGCACGAGCGCGTGCAGCAGCGCGTGGTCCGGCCAGCGATCCATGAACATCGGCCGCACGAGCTCGACGGCGTTGGTGAGCGGCAGCCAGTCGGAGACCGCGCGCAACGCCGCCGGCAATTGGTCGCGCGGAAAAAACACGCCCGACAGGAACATCATCGGCGTGAGGAACAGCGTGAAGTAGTACGTGAAGAAGTCGTAGCCCTGCGCCAGCGCGTTGAAGATGAGCGCGATGCAGGCGAACGTGATGCCCACGCCGAGCAGCACGGCCCACGCGGCGAACAGTTTCGGGCTGTGGCTGATATTGAGCGCCAGCATCACGAACAGGATCGCCGTCACCGAGAACAGCGACTTGAAGCCGGCCCACAGCATCTCGGCGAGCACGACGTTGTCCAGGTTCACCGGCGCGTTCATGATGCCGTCCCAGGTCTTTTGCACCTGCATGCGCGAGAAGGCCGAGTACAGCGCCTCGAACGACGCGGCGTTCATCGCGCTCATGCAGATCGAGCCGCTCGCGAGGAACAGGATGTACGGCACCGGTTCGCCGCCGATGCGCACGCTGCCCGCCAGCGCGCCCATGCCGTAGCCGAACGCCACCAGCCACATCAGCGGCTCGGCGATGTTGCCGACCAGGCTGGGAATGGCCAGCTTGCGCCACACCAGCAGGTTGCGCAGGAACACCGGCCACCAGCGGCTTGATAGATCGGGCACGCGCCAAATGCTCAGGTTCGTCATCACCCATCCTCCCGAATTTGCCGGCCGGTGAGCTTGAGGAACAGGTCCTCCAGGTTCGCCGGGCGGTGCAGCGTGCGCAGTTGCGGCCAGGCGGCCAGCGCGGCGAGCAGCGGCTGTGCGTCGTGCGTATAGAAAAACACGGTCTCGCCACTCTGCTCGACACGCGCCGCCAGGGCTGTCAGCGGTGAATCGAGCAGGGCAGCCGCCCCCACGCCGTAGACTTCGACCACGTCCGGCTCCAGATACTCGGCGATCAACTCGCGCGGCCGGCCCTCGGCGATCTTCCTGCCGTGGTCCAGCACCA
>DATBPW010000458.1:0-13364 GCA_036561125.1 Ramlibacter sp.
TGCCCGCGGTCGTGATCGCGCTCGTGGCGGCCGCGGTGATCGTCTATTTCCTGCCCGCGACGCTGCGCGAGGAGAAGGTCGAATCGACGCCTGTCGTCGCGGCGACGGCACCTGCACCTGCGCCGGCGCCGGCGCCGACGCCCGTCGTGATGGAGACTGTGTCGCCTGCACCCGCGGAGACCGGCGGCGCGGTGCCCGCAACGGTGCCCATCGCGAAAGCGGAGCCCGCCGCCGCGAAAGCGGAGCCCGCGGCCGCGAAAGCGGAGCCCGCGGCCGCGAAACCGGAACCTGCTCCCACCGTGCAAGCCTCCGTGGCCGCACCGGCCACCGGCATCGTCGTGGTTCGCGCGAAAGGCGAATCGTGGGTCGAGGTCGTCGACGCGAAAGGCGTCGTGGCGCTGCGCAAGCTGATGCAGGCCGGTGAATCCGCGGGCGCCGACGGCGCGCTGCCGCTCACGGTCACCATCGGCCGCGCCGACATGACCGATGTGGAAGTGCGCGGCAAACAATTCGACATGCGTTCCGTCTCGCACGACAACGTCGCGCGATTCGAAGTCAAGTAAGCGAAGCAGATCATGGAACCTTGCCTGCCCATCGAGGCGGCCTCACCCCTTCCGCGCAGGAGCCGCCAGGCGCGCGCGGTGTGGGGCTCGCGCGTGGTCACGATCGGCGGCGACGCGCCCGTGCGCGTGCAGTCGATGACGAACACCGACACCCAGGATGCGATCGCGACGGCGATCCAGTGCAAGGAGCTCGCGATCGCCGGCTCCGAGCTCGTGCGCATCACGGTGAACACGCCCGAAGCCGCCGCGCAAGTGCCCTACATCCGCGAGCAGCTCGACCGGATGGGCATCGACGTGCCGCTGGTCGGCGACTTCCACTACAACGGCCACCGCCTGCTCACGGACTATCCGGATTGCGCGCAGGCGCTGTCGAAATACCGCATCAACCCGGGCAACGTCGGCAAGGGCGACAAGCGCGACCGCCAGTTCGGCCAGATGATCGAAGCGGCGATGAAATACGGCAAGTGCGTGCGCATCGGCGTGAACTGGGGCAGCCTCGACCAGGAATTGCTCGCTTCGCTGATGGACGAGAACGCGCAGCGCGCGCAGCCGTGGGACGCGAAGGCGGTGATGTACGAGGCGCTCGTCACGTCGGCGATCGAGTCCGCGAAACTGGCGGAGTCGATGGGCATGGACGGCGACCAGGTCATCCTGTCGTGCAAGGTGAGCGGCGTGCAGGACCTCATCTCCGTCTATCGCGAATTGAACAAGCGCTGCGACTACGCGCTGCACCTGGGCCTGACCGAAGCGGGCATGGGCACGAAGGGCACCGTGGCGTCGAGCGTCGCGCTGGGCATCCTGCTGCAGGAAGGCATCGGCGACACGATCCGCGTGTCGCTCACGCCGCAACCCGGCGAATCGCGCACGCAGGAGGTGGTGATCGCCTCCGAGATCCTGCAGTCGCTCGGCCTGCGCGCGTTCGTGCCGAGCGTCACGGCGTGCCCCGGTTGCGGGCGCACGACCAGCACCACGTTCCAGGAACTGGCCAAGCAGATCGACGACCACCTGCGCGCCAACATGCCGGCATGGCGCGCGAAATACCCGGGCGTCGAAAAGCTCAGGGTGGCGGTGATGGGTTGCATCGTCAACGGGCCGGGCGAGAGCAAGCACGCGGACATCGGCATCAGCCTGCCCGGCACGGGCGAAGCGCCGGCGGCGCCCGTGTTCATCGACGGGCAGAAGGCGCTGACCTTGCGCGGCGAGAACATCGCGCGCGAATTCCACGAGATCGTCGAGAACTACATCGAGAAACGCTTCGGCTCGAAAATCGCCGAACACGCCTGACAAGAAGAACATGGCCGAGAAGCTCAATGCCGTGAAGGGCATGAACGACATCCTGCCCGCGTCCGTGCCGCGCAAGGAAGTCCTGCCGCGCAACACCACGTGGACCTGGTTCGACGATGTCGTGCGCCGCGTCACGCAGCGCTACGGCTACCAGTACATCGTCACGCCGGTCGTCGAGCCCACGCAGCTGTTCGTGCGCGGCCTCGGCGAAGTGACGGACATCGTCGAGAAGGAGATGTACTCCTTCACCGATTCGATGAACGGCGACAAGCTCACGCTGCGCCCCGAGGCCACGGCCGGCATCGTGCGCGCGGTGGTCGAACACAACGCGCTGTACAACGGGCCGCTGAAGGTCTGGACGGCGGGGCCGATGTTCCGCCACGAGCGGCCGCAGAAGGGCCGCTATCGGCAGTTTCACCAGCTCGACGTCGAGGCGCTGGGCTTTGCGGGGCCCGACGTCGATGCCGAGCTGGTCCTGATGGGCCGCGCGCTGTGGCGCGAGCTCGGGCTGGCCGAGGGCACGCACTACCGGCTCGAGATCAACACGCTCGGCGAACCCGGGGAACGCCGCGCGCATCGCGATGCGCTGGTCGCGCATTTCGAGCAGCATGCCGCGGTGCTCGATGCCGATGCGAAGAGCCGGCTGCACACGAACCCGCTGCGCATCCTGGACACCAAGAACCCGGCGATGCAGGACATGGTGGAGTCCGCGCCGAAGCTGATCGATTTCCTCGGCGACGAGTCGCGCGCGCACTTCGGCGCGGTGTGCCGCATGCTCGAAGCCGCGGGCCAGCCGTACCGCATCAACCCGCGCCTCGTGCGCGGCATGGATTACTACAACCGCACCGTGTTCGAGTGGGTCACCGACCAGCTCGGCTCGCAAGGCACGATCTGCGGCGGCGGCCGCTATGACGGCCTGATCGCGCAGATGGGCGGCAAGCCCGCGCCGGCGATCGGCTTCGGCCTCGGCATCGAGCGCTTGCTGCTGTTGCTCGAGGAGCTGGGCCTGCAGGGCCCGTCGCAAGCGCCCGCCGCGTATTGCGTCGTCGCGAGCGATGCGGCGTTGGCCGAGGCGATGCCGCTCGTCGAGACCCTCCGGGCGCAAGGCCTCGACGTCGTGATGCAAGGCAGCGGATCGATGAAGAGCCAGCTGAAGAAGGCCGACGCGAGCGGCGCGCGCTACGCGCTGATCCTCGGCGACGACGAGATCGAGCAGCGTGTGGTCACCGTGAAGGCCTTGCGCGACGGCAGCGGGGCCCAATTGCAAAGGCCGCTGGCGGGCGCGGCGCAGTGGGCTGCTCAGCTCAAGGCGTAAAACATACAATCGCAGGCTGCGCCGCATCCGAGCCGGCGCCACAACGAGTCACATGGCGAACAACTTCGACCTCGAGGAACAGGAGCAGCTTGCAGAGATCAAGCACTTCTGGGAAACCTGGGGCAACCTGATTACCTGGGCCCTGATCGTCGTCTTCGGCGCGATCGCGGCCTGGAACGGCTGGAACTACTGGCAGCGCACGCAGGCGGCGCAAGCGTCGGCCCTGTACGAGGAAGTCGACCGCGCCGCGGCCGCCGGCGACAGCGCGCGGGTCGAGCGCGCGTTCGCCGACATCAAGGACCGTTACCCGCGCACCGCGTTCGCGCACCAGGCGGGGCTGCTCGCCGCGCGCTTCCTTGAAGGCAAGGGCAACGTCGACGCCGCGAAGACCGCGCTCACGTGGGTCGCCGACAAGGCCGCGGACGACGGCTACCGCGCCGTCGCGCACCTGCGCCTCGCGTCGCTGCTGATGCAGGGCAAGTCGTACGACGATGCGCTCAAGCAGCTCGCGTGGGAGTTCCCGCCGGAGTTCGCCGCGCTGGCCGACGACGAGCGCGGCGACGTGTACAGCCTGCAGGGCAAGAAGGCCGAGGCGAAAGCCGAATACCTCAAGGCCTACAAGGGACTCGACGAACGCAGCGACATCCGCCACATGGTCGAAGTGAAACTCACCGCGCTCGGGCTGGACACGCGCTCGCTCGCGCCCGCGCCCGCTATCACACCCGCCTCCGGAGTGGCCAAGTCATGATCGCTCACGCCATCCGGGCCGCGGCCCGTCCCCTTGCCCTGGTCGCTTGCGCACTCACGCTTGCCGGCTGTTCGAATTCGAGCCTGCCGACGTGGCTCGGCGGCGTCGAAAAGGCGAAGCCCGCCGAACTCACGGCGAACCCCGCGACGCTCGGCGTGCGCCAGGCATGGACCACCAGGATCGCTGCGGTCGACTTCCCGCTCACCGTGCACGTGCAGGGCACGACGCTCACGCTCGCCGGCGGCGACGGCACGATCACGGCACTGAACGCGGAGAACGGCAGCCAGCTGTGGCAAGCCAAGGCCGGCGGCGCGCTCGCAGCGGGCGTGGGCAGCGACGGCAAGGTCACGGCGGTCGTCACGCGCGACAACGACCTCGTCGCGCTCGAAGGCGGCAAGGAGCTGTGGCGGCAAAAGCTCGGCATCGGTTCCTACACGGCGCCGTTCGTCGCGGGCGCACGCGTGTTCCTGCTGATGGCCGACCGCTCGGTCATGGCCTTCGACGGCCAGACGGGACGCCGCCTGTGGACGCAGGCGCGCGCGGCGCAACAGCAGCCGCTGGTGCTGCGGCACGCGGGAGTGATGCTCGCCATCGGCGACACGCTCGTCGTCGGGCAGCAGGGCCGCCTCGCGGGCCTGAACCCGCTCACAGGCGCGCCGCGCTGGGAAGCGCCGGTCGCGATCCCGCGCGGCATCAACGACGTCGAACGCGTCGTGGACCTCGTCGGGCACGTGAGCCGGATCGGCGACAACGTCTGCGTGCGCGCGTTCCAGGCGGCGGTCGGTTGCGTCGATGCGGGGCGCGGCAGCGTGCTGTGGACCAAGAACGCCAACGGCACCGAAGGCGTGGACGGCGATCGCGATTTCGTCTTCGGCACCGAGGTGAGCGGCACCGTGAACGCGTACAAGCGCGGCGACGGCGACCGTGCATGGACGACCGACCTGCTCGCGCATCGCGGCCTGACCGGGCCGCTGGCGCTCGGCCGCGCGGTCGTGATCGGCGACAGCTTCGGCTACGTGCACCTGCTCGATCGCGAGACGGGCAAGCTGCTCAACCGCCTGGCCACCGACGGCTCCGCCATCGCGGCCACACCGGTCGCCGCGGGCACGACGCTCGTGGTCGTGACGAAGAACGGCGGCGTCTACGGCTTCGCGCCCCAATAAGTGAATTGAAGGCCCGCCATGAAGCCCGTCATGGCCCTGGTCGGCCGCCCCAACGTCGGCAAGTCGACGCTCTTCAATCGCCTGACGAAATCGCGTGACGCGATCGTCGCCGACTACGCAGGGCTGACGCGCGACCGCCACTACGGCAACGCGAAGCAGGGCGGGTACGAATTCATCGTGATCGACACCGGCGGCTTCGAGCCGACGGCCGAGAGCGGCATCTACATGGAGATGGCCAAGCAGACGCGGCAGGCCGTCGCCGAAGCCGACGTGGTCGTGTTCGTCGTCGATGCGCGCGAAGGGCTCTCGACGCAGGACCACGACATCGCGAACTACCTGCGCAAGCTGGGCAAGCCCACGGTGCTCACGGCCAACAAGGCCGAAGGCATGACCGAGGGCGTGCAGCTGACCGAGTTCTACGAGCTCGGCCTCGGCGAGGTGCACCCGGTATCGGCCGCGCACGGGCAGGGCATCCGCAGCCTCGTGGAGATCGCATTCGATTCGCTGCACCTGCCCGAGCCCGAAGAGGAAGACGAGCAGCGCGAAACGGGCGTGATCAGGCTGGCGGTCGCGGGCCGCCCGAACGTGGGCAAGTCGACGCTGATCAACACGTGGCTCGGCGAAGAGCGTCTCGTCGCCTTCGACCTGCCGGGCACCACGCGCGACGCGATCTCCGTACCGTTCGAGCGCAACGGCCAGAAGTTCGAGCTGATCGACACCGCCGGCTTGCGCCGCAAGGGCAAGGTGTTCGAGGCGATCGAGAAATTCTCGGTGGTCAAGACGCTGCAGGCCATCGAGGACGCCAACGTCGTGCTGCTGCTGCTCGACGCGACGCAGGGCGTGACGGACCAGGACGCGCACATCGCGGGCTACATCCTCGAATCCGGGCGCGCGGTCGTGCTCGCGGTGAACAAGTGGGACGCGGTGGACGAGTACGAGCGCCAGCAACTGCAGCGCCAGATCGAAACGCGGCTCGCGTTCCTCAAGTTCGCCCAGATCTTCTTCATCTCGGCGAAGAAGCGGCAAGGGCTCGGGCCGCTGTGGAAAGCGATCGCCGAAGCCTACCGGTCCGCGACGACGAAGATGCCCACGCCGGTGCTCACGCGCCTGCTGCAGGACGCGGTGCAGTTCCAGCAGCCGAAGCGGTCGGGCATGTTCCGGCCGAAGCTGCGCTACGCGCACCAGGGCGGGTTGAACCCGCCCGTGATCGTGATCCACGGCAATTCGCTGGATCACGTTACGGATGCGTACAAACGCTTCCTCGAGGGGCGGTTTCGCAAGGAGTTCAACCTGGTGGGCACGCCGCTGCGCATCGAGATGAAAACATCGAAGAACCCGTACGCGGACAAGGACTGAGCTCGGCCTTGAAATCCGCCCCGCGGGTGCCAGATAGCCCGCACCGCCCCTTGCCACGCCCGGTTGCTGTGGTAATGTGCAGTTTCCAACAACATATTTCCCACCGCGGAACACGGAGAATATCGTGAGCAACAAAGGGCAGCTGCTACAAGACCCCTTCCTCAACACATTGCGCCGCGAGCATGTGCCCGTTTCGATCTACCTCGTGAACGGCATCAAGCTGCAAGGACAGATCGAGTCGTTCGACCAGTACGTCGTCCTGCTGCGCAATACCGTGACCCAGATGGTCTACAAGCACGCGATCTCCACGATCGTTCCCGGCCGCGCCGTGAATTTCACGGCGGCCGAGAGCGCCGAAGGCGGCGCGAGCTGACAGCAGCCATCGGGGGCGCGGGCCCCAGACGTTCCGCTTAAGCCCGTTGAGTTCCCACACCACCGACCGCCCGTTGGCGCCCGCGATCCTCGTCGGCGTCGACCTGGGCCTGCCCCATTTCGATTCGACGCTGGACGAGCTCGCCGAGCTCGCCCGCACGGCCGGCCTCGAGCCGGTCGCGCGCGTCACCTGCAAGCGCAAGGCGCCCGATGCCAAGCTGTTCATCGGCAGCGGCAAGGCCGACGAGATCAAGGCGCTGGCCGAGGAGCTCGGCGCGACCGAGATCCTGTTCGACCAGGCCCTGAGCCCCGGGCAGCAGCGCAACCTCGAGCGCCATCTCGACCGCCCGGTGAACGACCGCACGCTGCTGATCCTGGAGATCTTCGCGCAGCGCGCGCGCAGCCACGAAGGCAAATTGCAAGTCGAGCTCGCGCGGCTGCAATACGTCAGCACGCGCCTCGTGCGACGCTGGTCGCACCTGGAGCGGCAGGCCGGCGGCGCGGGCGTGCGCGGCGGCCCGGGCGAAAAGCAGATCGAGCTGGACCGTCGCATGATCGGCGATGCGATCAAGCGCACGAAGGACCGCCTGGAGAAGGTGAAGAAGCAGCGCGACACGCAGCGCCGGCAGCGCGAGCGCCGCGGCGCGTTCAACATCTCGCTGGTCGGCTACACCAACGCAGGCAAGTCGACGCTGTTCAACGCGCTCGTCAAGGCGGGCGCCTATGCGGCGAACCAGCTCTTCGCCACGCTCGACACGACGACACGCCAGCTGTTCCTCGCTGCGGAAGACTACGAGGAAGGCGTCGCGCCCGGCCGCTCGGTGTCGCTGTCCGATACCGTGGGCTTCATCCGCGACCTGCCGCACGGGCTGATCGACGCGTTCCGCGCCACGCTGCGCGAGGCGGCCGATGCCGACCTGCTGCTGCACGTCGTCGACGCGTCCAACCCGAACTACCCCGAGCAGATCGAGGAGGTGCAGCGCGTGCTGCATGAAATCGGCGCGGCCGGCGTGCCGCAGGTGCTCGTGTTCAACAAGACCGACCTGCTCACCGCGAGCCGGCAACCCCTCAGCGAGAGCGACACCTTCGACCTGGAAGGCCGGCGCATGCCGCGCGTTTTCGCCAGCGCGCAGACCGGGGCCGGCATCGCCGAATTGAGGCGCACGCTGGCGCGCGAGGTGTTGCGCCGCGAACCGGGCGAGACGCCGCAGGATGAGGATTTGCACGAAACCCACGCCTGATTGGGCACAATCCCATCTCGCGCACGAAGAAAACACCCAAGGCAAATGAACCTTCACCTCTCCCGCTGGCACTGGGCTGACTTCAAGCGCCGGGCCGCGGGCATGTTCAACCTGAACGACCCGCGCTGGGGCAGGGGCGACGACAACAAGCGTTCGGACGGCAACCGCCCGGGCGACGAGCGCGGCCCGAACCAGGGGCCGCCCGACCTCGACGAACTCTGGCGCGATTTCAACCGCAAGCTCGGGGGCCTGTTCGGACGCCGGCGCGGCGGCGGCGGCGATTTCGGCGGCGGTGGCGGTGGCGGAGGCGGGTTCCCGCCCGACATGCGCAGCGCATGGATCGGTGCGGGCCTCGTCGTCAGCGTCATCGTGCTGATCTGGCTGGGCACCGGCATCTTCATCGTGCAGGAAGGCCAGCAGGCGGTGATCACCCGGTTCGGGCGTTATCGCGGCACCGTCGGCGCGGGCATCAACTACCGCATGCCTTACCCGATCGAGCGCCACGAGACGGTCTACGTCTCGCAGATCCGCTCGGTGGACATCGGGCGCGACTCGATCATCAAGGCGACGGGCCTGAAGGACTCGGCGATGCTCACGATGGACGAGAACATCATCGAGCTGAAGTTCGCCGTGCAATATCGCCTGAAGGACGCGCGGGCGTGGCTGTTCGAATCGAAGAACCCGGCGGACACCGTGGTGCAGGCCGCCGAGTCGGCCGCGCGCGAAGTCGTCGGCAAGATGAAGATGGATTCGGCGCTGGCCGAGGAGCGCGACCAGATCGCGCCGCGCATCCGCACGCTGATGCAGACCATCATCGACCGCTACAACATCGGCGTCGAGGTCGTGGGCATCAACCTGCAGCAAGGCGGGGTGCGCCCGCCCGAGCAGGTGCAGGCGGCGTTCGACGACGTGCTCAAGGCCGGCCAGGAACGCGAGCGCGCGAAGAACGAGGCGCAGGCCTATGCGAACGACGTGATCCCGCGCGCCACCGGCGCGGCGTCGCGCCTGACGCAGGAAGCCGAGGGCTACCGCGCCCGCATCATCGCGCAGGCGCAAGGCGACGCGCAGCGCTTCAAGTCGCTGCTGGCCGAGTACCAGCGCGCGCCGCAGGTCACGCGCGACCGCCTGTACATCGAGACGATGCAGCAGGTGTACAGCAACGTCACGAAGGTGCTCGTCGAGTCGCGGTCGGGCTCGAACCTGCTGTACCTGCCGCTGGACAAGATCATGCAGCAGGCGAGCCAGGCCGGCGCGGCCGCTCCCGCGCCCTCGGCCGACTCGTCCTCCGGCATGCCGGCGCCAGCTGCAGCACCGCCGACGTCGTCCGGCATCCCGTCGACCAGCGACGCTCGCAGCCGCGACAACGCCCGTTCGCGCGACAGGGAGGGCCGTTGACATGAACCGCATCGGTTTCATCATCGCGTCGGCGCTGATCGTGCTGGCGCTCGCCAGCTCCATGCTCTTCGTGGTGGACCAGCGCCAGTTCGGCGTGGTGTACTCGCTCGGCGAGATCAAGGGCGTGATCACCGAGCCCGGCCTCAATTTCAAGCTGCCGCCGCCGTTCCAGAACGTCACCTACATCGACAAGCGCCTGCTGACGATGGAAAGCCCCGACACCGAGCCGATGCTCACGCTGGAAAAGCAGCGCATGGTGATCGACTGGTACGTGCGCTGGCGCATCACCGACCCGCGCGCGTACATCCGCAACGTCGGCCTCGACGAGGCCGCCGGCGCGAACCAGCTCAATCGTGTGGTGCGCAACGCGTTCCAGGAAGAGATCAACCGCTTCACCGTGCAGGAGCTGCTGTCGTCCAAGCGCGAGAAGCTGATGCAGGACGTCAAGGCCGAAGTGCTCGGGCAGGTCAAGGGCGCGAAGCCGTGGGGCATCGACGTCGTCGACGTGCGCATCACCCGCGCCGATTACGTCGAGGCCATCACCGAATCGGTCTACCGCCGCATGGAGGCCGAGCGCAAGCGCGTTGCCAACGAGCTGCGTTCGACCGGCGGGGCCGAAGGCGAGAAGATCCGCGCCGATGCGGACCGCCAGCGCGAAGTCACGGTGGCGAACGCCTACCGCGACGCGCAGAAGACCAAGGGCGAGGGCGACGGCCAGGCCGCGGCGATCTACGCCGAGGCGTTCGGCCGCGACCCGGCCTTCGCGCGGTTCTACCGCAGCCTGCAGGCGTACATCGCGAGCTTCGGCAAGCGCGGCGACGTGATGGTGATCGACCCGTCGACGTCGGAATTCTTCAAGGCCTTCCGCGGCGGCGAGGCGGCGGCACCGGCGACCGGCTCGAAGAAGTAGCGCGCGGTGGACTGGGAGCTGCTCGGGTCCGCGCTGGCCCTGGTCCTCGTCATCGAAGGCCTGTTCCCGTTCCTGTCGCCGCAGGGCTGGAAGCGCGCGTTCGCGCGCCTGCTCGAATTGCACGACGGCCAGCTGCGCTTCTTCGGGCTGTGCTCGATGCTGCTGGGCCTGCTGCTCTTCTGGATCTCTTCCTAGGGTTGACCCTCATGGCGCGCGTACAATACGTTTTTTAACAGCGCCCGAGAACATGTCCGCCTGGGTCCTGCCGGATCACATCGCCGACGTCCTGCCCTCCGAGGCACGGCACATCGAGGAGCTGAGGCGCCACCTGCTCGACACGGCGCGCGGCTACGGCTACGAGCTGGTGATGCCGCCGCTGCTCGAACACCTCGAATCGCTGCTCACCGGCACCGGTGAAGCGCTCGACCTCCAGACTTTCAAGCTCGTCGACCAGCTGTCCGGCCGCATGATGGGCCTGCGCGCCGACACCACGCCGCAGGTCGCGCGCATCGACGCGCACCTGCTCAACCGCCAGGGTGTCGCGCGGCTTTGTTATTGCGGCCCGGTGCTGCACACGCGGCCCGATCGCCCGCATGCCACGCGCGAGCCGCTGCAGTTCGGCGCCGAGATCTACGGGCACGCCGGCCTCGAAGCGGATCTCGAAGCGCTGCTGCTCGCGCTCGATTGCCTCAAGGCCACGCGCGTGGGCGACGTCACCGTCGACATGGCGGACGTGCGCATCGTGCGGTCGCTGCTGGCCGGCGTGCCGGTCGATGCATCCGTCATCGCGCAAGTGCATGCCGCACTCGCGACGAAGGACGCGGGCGCGCTCGAGACGATCACGCGGAATTTCCCCGCGCAGGCGCGCAAGGGCTTGAATGCGCTGCTGGCGCTCTACGGCGACGTGAAGGTGCTCGACGAAGCGCAGCGTGTGCTGCCCGCCTCGGCGCAGTTGAACGACGCCATCGCGAACCTGCGCTGGCTCGCGCGTCACGTGCAAGGCGCCAAGGTGACGTTCGACCTGGCCGACCTGCGCGGCTACGCGTACTACAGCGGCGCGCGCTTCGCGGTCTACACGCCGGGCGCGAGCGACGCGCTCGTGCGTGGCGGCCGCTACGACGAAGTCGGCGCGGTGTTCGGGCGCAACCGCCCCGCCGTCGGCTTCAGCCTCGACGTCAAGGAGCTGTGCAGCGTCGCGGCGAAGCCGCCGCTGGCCGCCGCGATCCGCGCGCCCTGGGCGGGCGAGGGTGCGGACGCCCGGGCACTGCGCGAAGCGATCGCCGCGCTGCGCGCGCAGGGCGAGATCGTGGTCTGCGTGCTGCCGGGCCACGAAAGCGAAGTGGACGAGTTCCACTGCGACCGCGAGCTGGCGCGCGAAGGCGCGCACTGGCGCGTCAAGCCGATCTGAATTCAATCCATCCAGGACATCATGACGAAGACGAAGGGCCGCAACGTGGTCGTGGTCGGCACCCAGTGGGGTGACGAGGGCAAGGGCAAGCTGGTCGACTGGCTCACGGAGATGGCGCAGGGCGTCGTGCGCTTCCACGGCGGCCACAACGCCGGCCACACGCTCGTGATCAACGGCGTGAAGACGGCGCTGCACCTGATCCCGAGCGGCATCATGCGCCCCGGCGTGAAGTGCTACATCGGCAACGGCGTGGTGCTGTCGGTGGCGAAATTGTTCGAGGAGATGGAAGGCCTCGAGAAGGCCGGCATCGAGGTGCGGTCGCGCCTGCGCATCAGCGAGGCGTGCCCGCTGATCCTGCCGTTCCACCAGGCGCTGGACGTCGCGCGCGAGAACCGGCGCGAGCAGGGCGGCACCGAGAAGATCGGCACGACGGGCCGCGGCATCGGGCCCGCGTACGAGGACAAGATCGCGCGCCGCGCGGTGCGCGTGCAGGACCTCAAGCATCCCGACCGCTTCGCGGACAAGCTGAAGGACCTGGTCGAACTGCACAACTTCATGCTCACGAAGTTCCTCGGGGCGCAGGCCGTGGATTACCAGCAGGTGCTCGATGAAGCGCTGGCGCTCGGCGAGCGGCTGCGGCCCATGATCGCCGACGTATCGCGCGAACTGAACGAAGCGCACCTGAAGGGCGACAACCTGCTGTTCGAAGGCGCGCAGGGCACGCTGCTCGACGTCGACCACGGCACCTATCCGTACGTGACGTCCAGCAATTGCGTGGCCGGCAACGCGGCCGCCGGCGCGGGCGTGGGCCCGGGCATGCTGCACTACATCCTCGGCATCACGAAGGCCTACTGCACGCGCGTTGGCGGCGGCCCGTTTCCCACCGAGCTCGACTGGCAAACGCCCGGCACGGTCGGATACCACCTGTCGACGGTCGGTGCGGAAAAGGGCGTGACGACGGGGCGCTCGCGGCGCTGCGGCTGGTTCGACGCGGCGCTCCTGAAGCGCAGCGCGCAAGTCAACGGCCTGTCGGGCCTGGCGATCACCAAGCTTGACGTGCTCGACGGCCTGAAGGAACTGCAGCTGTGCACCGGCTATGAACTGGATGGCGGGCACGTCGACATCCTGCCGCTCGGCGCCGACGAAATCTCGCGGTGCAAGCCCGTCTACGAAACGATGGAGGGCTGGAGCGAGAGCACCGTGGGCCTGACGCAATACGACAAGCTGCCTGTCAATGCGCGTTTGTACCTGCAGCGCATCGAGCAAGTGACCGGTGTGCCCATCGATATCATCTCGACCAGCCCGGACCGCGACCACACGATCATGAAGCGGCATCCGTATCTCGCGGCCTGACGATTCGAGGAGAAGAGGATGTTGACCGAGGACGGCAAGCACCTGTACGTGAGCTACGACGAGTATCACAGCCTGATCGAGAAGCTGGCGATCAAGGTGCATCAGTCGGGCTGGCAGTTCGACACCATCCTGTGCCTCGCGCGCGGCGGCATGCGCCCCGGCGACATCCTCTCGCGCATCTTCGACAAGCCGCTCGCGATCATGTCCACGAGCTCGTACCGCGCCGGCGCGGGGACGATCCAGGACCACCTGGACA
>DATBPW010000459.1:0-27873 GCA_036561125.1 Ramlibacter sp.
CCCCTAACTTCGGGATTGCCGCAATGAATTGGCCATCGGGCCATCGCGCCCGTACCATCATAGCCATTCGCAATCGATTGATCACTTTCAACAGAGGAAACCAATGTCTCTCATCAACCAGCAAGTCCCCGCCTTCACCGCCACCGCCTACCTCAACGGCAAGTTCGTGCCGGTCACGCAAGACAGCTTCAAGGGCAAGTGGTCGGTCGTCATGTTCTATCCGGCCGATTTCACCTTCGTGTGCCCGACGGAGCTCGGCGACTTGGCCGACAACTACGACGAGTTCCGCAGGCTCGGCGTCGAGGTGTACGGTGTGTCGACGGACACGCACTTCACGCACAAGGCGTGGCACGACACATCCGACACGATCCGCAAGGTGCAGTTCCCGCTCGTGGGTGACCCGAACCACCAGCTCGCGAATTTCTTCCAGGTGCTGATCACGGACGGCGAAGACGCGGGCCTGGCTTTGCGCGGCACGTTCGTGATCGATCCCGAAGGCCGCATCAAGACCATCGAAGTGCACGACAACGGCATCGGCCGCGACGCGAAGGAAACACTGCGCAAGGTGAAGGCCGCGCAATACATCGCGGCGCACCCGGGCGAAGTCTGCCCTGCGAAGTGGAACGAAGGCGCCGAAACGCTCGCGCCGTCGCTCGACCTGGTCGGCAAGATCTGAGGGCAGCGCAGTGCTCGATCCCAACCTGAAGGCGCAACTGGGCGCGTACCTGCAGCGCATCACGCGGCCGGTCGAGCTGGTCGCGACGCTGGATGACTCGCGCGGTTCGGCGCAGATGCGCGAGCTGCTCGCCGACATCGCGAGCACGTCGAGCCTCGTGAGCATCGTCGAGACGGTGGGCGGGCCGTGGCGCGCGCCCTCGTTCTCCGTGGGCGCGCCCGGCGAATCGCCGCGCGTGCGCTTCGCGGGCCTGCCGATGGGCCATGAGTTCACGTCGCTCGTGCTTGCATTGCTGCAGGCCGGGGGCTATCCACCGAAAGTGGACGATGCCGTGCTCGAACAGGTGCGCGAGCTGCCGGGCGACCTCGAATTCGAGATCTACGTTTCGCTGACTTGCCACAACTGCCCGGACGTCGTGCAGGCGCTGAACCTCATGGCGATCCAGAACCCGCGCATCAAGGCCACGATGATCGACGGCGCGCTGTTCCAGGACGAAGTGAACGGCCGCGAGATCATGGCCGTGCCGACGGTGTTCCTGAACGGCACGCATTTCGGCCAGGGCCGCATGACGCTCGAGGAAATCCTCGCGAAGATCGACACGGGCGGCGCTGAGCGAGAGGCGCAGAAGATTTCGGCGAAGGCGCCCTTCGACGTGCTGGTCGTCGGCGGCGGGCCCGCGGGCGCGGCCGCTGCTGTGTACGCAGCGCGCAAGGGCATTCGCACCGGTGTCGCATCGGAACGCTTCGGCGGCCAGGTGCTCGACACGCTGGGCATCGAGAACTTCATCTCGGTCAAGGAAACCGAAGGCCCGAAGTTCGCGCTGGCGCTGGAAGAACACGTGCGCCACTACGACGTGGAGATCATGAACCTGCAGCGCGCGAAGGCGCTCGTGCCGGCGCAGCAAGCGGGCGGCTTGCACGAGGTGCAGCTCGAATCCGGCGCATCGCTGAAGGCGAGGACGGTGATCATCACCACCGGTGCGCGCTGGCGGCAACTGGGCGTGCCGGGCGAGAACGAGTACCGCAACAAGGGCGTCGCGTACTGCCCGCACTGCGACGGTCCGCTGTTCAAGGGCAAGCGTGTCGCGGTCGTGGGCGGCGGCAACTCGGGAGTGGAGGCGGCGATCGACCTCGCGGGCATCGTGGCTCAAGTCACGCTCGTCGAGTTCGACACGAAGCTGCGCGCCGACGCGGTACTGCAGAAGAAGCTCGCGACGCTGGCGAACGTCGACATCGTCCTGAATGCACAGACGACGCGAGTCACCGGCGACGGCCAGCGGGTGAACGGGCTCGTGTACAAGGACCGCGCGTCCGGCGAGGAGAAGCGCGTGGACCTGGAAGGCGTCTTCGTGCAGATCGGCCTCGTGCCGAACACCGAGTGGCTGAAGGGAACGCTCGAGCTCTCGCGCCACGGCGAGATCATCGTGGACGCGAAGGGCCAGGGCTCGGTGCCCGGCGTGTTCGCGGCGGGCGACGCGACGACCGTGCCGTTCAAGCAGATCATCATCGCCGCCGGCGACGGGGCAAAGGCCGCACTGGGCGCATTCGATTACCTCGTCCGCAGCTGATTGCAGGAGAATCCCCGGACGATCACCAGCCCGGGGACCCCTCCATGCAAGGCGACCCTCTCGTCATCCAGCACCTGCAGGCGCAACTGCGCAACGAGCTCACCGCGACCAACCAGTACTTCCTGCACTACCGCATCCTGAAGCACTGGGGGTTCGACCGCCTCGCGAAGAAAGAGTACGAGGAGTCCATCGGCGAGATGAAGCACGCCGACCGGCTGATGGAGCGCATCCTCGTGCTCGACGGCCTGCCGAACCTGCAGGACCTCGGCAAGCTGATGGTCGGGGAGAACGTACCGGAGATCCTCGAGTGCGACCTGCGCATGGAGCGCGGCGCCCAGGCCACGATCAAGGACGGCATCGCCCATTGCGAGACCGTGCGCGACTATGTCTCGCGCGAAATCCTCGCGCACATCCTCGAAGACACGGAAGAGCACATCGACTGGCTCGAGACGCAGCTCGACGTGCTGGCGAAGGTGGGGTTGCCGAACTACCTGCAGTCCGCGATGGGCGACGAGCCTTCCAGCTGAGCTGGATCAAGCCGGCCCACGGTCGCGCTTGCAAATGCGATCGATTCGCGTTTAGAATACCTGCATGATCGTTTGTGTTTGCCGCCGTGTCTCCGACCGCGAAATCGCCCGCCACGCCCGTGCCGGGATGGATTTCGACGACATCCAGTTCGAGCTGGGTGTGGCGACGCAGTGCGGGCAGTGCGAAGGCTGCGCGCGCGACATCGTCGCGCAGTGCCGCGCGACGCAGCCGATGGCCGCGTTGACGAAGGAAGGCGAGCCAGGCGCGGAGCGCGCCTAGAGTTTCAGCGCTGCAATCCCTGCCCGCGCGACTTGCGCGTCTTCCGGCGACTTCACCCCGCTCACGCCGACGGCGCCGAGGCAATGGCCGTCCTTCATGATCGGCACGCCGCCTTCGAGCATGCCTTCGAGCGGCGCGCTGAGAAATGCGGTGCGGCCGTTGTTGATCGTGTCTTCGTAGGTCTTGCTCTCGCGTTTGCCGGTCGCGGCGGTGCGCGCCTTCGCGGGCGCGATCTGGGCCGAGATGGGCGCCGCGCCGTCGAGGCGCTGCAGCCAGAGCAAATGGCCGCCGTCGTCGACGATCGCGATCGACACGGCCCACGAGTTCTTCAGCGCTTCGGCTTCGGCGGCCGCTGCGACGGCCTTGAGGTCCGCCAGCTCCAGGATGGGTTTCGACTTCATGGCCGGCAAGCATAACCCTTGAACCATCCTAGAATGAGCCCATCTAACAGGTCACCCAAAGGAAAGACGGACTCATGAACGAACCTGTCCAGACATTCGGCTACGGCTACGCGGGCTCCGCCCAGCAGCGCAACCGCGTGCTGCGCAACACCTACTGGCTGCTGGCCCTGAGCATGATCCCGACGGTGCTGGGCGCCTGGGTCGGTATCGCCACCGGCATCACCACGATGCTCACCAACGGCCTCGGCCTGCTGGTGTTCTTCGGCGGCGCGTTCGCGTTCATGTTCGCGATCGAAAAGACCAAGAACTCGTCCGCGGGCGTCGGCGTGCTGCTCGGCTTCACGTTCTTCATGGGCCTGATGCTCTCGCGCCTGATCGCGGTGATCCTCGGCTTCAGCAACGGCACGTCGCTGATCATGACCGCATTCGGCGGCACGGCGGGCGTGTTCTTCGTGATGGCGACGCTGTCGACGATCATCAAGCGCGACCTTTCGGGCATGGCCAAGTTCCTGTTCGTCGGCGCGCTCGCGCTGATGATCGGCAGCGTGATCAGCGTTTTCTTCCCGACGACCACCGGCATGCTCGTGATCAGCGTGATGGCGATCGGCATCTTCAGCGCGTACATGCTGTACGACCTGAAGCGCATCGTCGACGGCGGCGAGACGAACTACATCACGGCCACGCTGGCGCTGTACCTCGACGCGTTCAACGTGTTCCAGAGCCTGCTGATGCTGCTCGGCATATTCGGCGGCGACAGGGACTAGACGTCGAAAACAGCCATTGATTCCACGTGAGCGGTGTGCGGGAACATGTTGACCACACCGGCGGCCGTGCAGCGGTAGCCGGCCTGGTGCACCAGTAAGCCCGCATCCCGCGCGAGCGTCGCGGGGTTGCAGCTCACGTAGACGATCCTCGAAGGCGGCTTCCAGCCGCCTTTCTCATTTCCGCCTTGCTGGTGCAGGTCGGCCAGGGCTTTCGCCAGCGCGAAAGCACCTTCGCGCGGCGGGTCCACCAGCCAGCGCTGCGCGACGCCGTCGGCCACGAGTTGCTGCGGCGTCATCTCGAAGAGGTTGCGCGCGGCGAATTGCGTACGCGCTGCAAGTCCATTGGCCGCGGCGTTCTGCCTTGCGCGCTCGACGAGCGTCTCGCTGCCTTCGATCCCGAACGCCTCGGCCACGCGCGTCGCGATCGGCAGCGTGAAGTTGCCCAGGCCGCAGAACCAGTCGATCACGCGGTCTTGCGGCTCCGCATCGAGCAGGCGCAAGGCGCGCGACACCAGCACCTGGTTGATGAACGGGTTCACCTGGGTGAAATCGGTCGGCCTGAACGGCATGCGGATGCCGAACTCCGGCAACGTGTATGCCAGTTGCGGCACGGCCGAAGCCTGCCCCGGACCCGATCCGGGGTCGAGCAGCCGGATCGAATCGGGGCCTTTCGGCTGCAACCACCATTGCACGCGTTCATGCTCGCGCGCGAACGCACGCAGCTTCGCGACGTCGCCGGCGCTCAGCGGCTCGAGATGCCGCACCACGAGCGCGGTCACGTCGTCGCCGCAGGCCAGTTCGATCTGCGGCACGGTCTCGATCGCCTCCATGCTGCCGATGAGTTCGCGCAGCGGCAGCAGCAGGTCGCTCACGTGCTTCGGCACGACGTGGCACTCGCGGATATCGGCGACGTAGCGGCTCTTGCGCTCGTGAAAGCCCACCAGCACCGTGCCTTTCTTGCGCACGTGCCGCACGGAGAAACGCGCGCGCCAGCGATAACCCCATGCCGGGCCTTCGATCGGTCGCAGCACCGTCTCCGGCTTGACCTTGCCGAGGTGCCACAGGTTGTCTTCCAGCACGCGCTGCTTGATCGCGACTTGCGCCCCGACATGCAGGTGCTGCATCTTGCAGCCGCCGCAAGCGCCTTCGTGCAGGCCGAAGTGGGGGCAGCGGGCGGGCACGCGCTGATTCGACTCGCGGTGGATCTCCGTGAGCGTGCCTTGCTCCCAGTTGTTCTTGCGCCGGCGGACGTCCGCGGACACGATCTCGAACGGCAGCGCACCTTCGATGAACACCACCTTGCCGTCGGGCCGGCGCGCAACGCCTTGCGCTTCGATGTCGAGTGCGTCGACCGCGAACTGCCCCTCCGGCAGCGAAACCTGGTTCGGTTCTCCTGTCATGGGGAGATTGTCTCAGGCTGCCCGTGCAGCCCCGCGGCGCGAGGAGTACGCTTCGCCCATGGTCCCGTTGGTGCGCTTCGTGCGCGCGTTCTTCACGGCAGCGCTTGCCGTCCTTGCGTTGTGCGCGAGCGCGCAGGGACCGGCCGGCGTCTACGAAATCGACGTCGACGGTGCGATCGGGCCCGCGACCAGCGAACACGTCGAGCGCGGGCTGCAGCGCGCGGCGGCAGCGCATGCGCAGCTCGTGGTCCTGCGCATGGACACGCCCGGCGGGCTGGACCCTGCGATGCGTGACATCATCAAGGCGATCCTCGCCTCGCCCGTTCCCGTCGCAACGTTCGTCGCGCCGCAAGGCGCGCGGGCGGCGAGCGCCGGCACGTACATCCTGTATGCGTCGCACATCGCCGCGATGGCGCCGGCGACGAATCTCGGCGCGGCGACACCGGTCGCGATCGGGCTCGGCGGCGCCGAATCGCATCCGCTGCCGCGCGCGAGCGGCTCCGCAAGTGCCGCGCCCGAAGATGCGATGAGCGCCAAGCGCGCCAGCGACGCTGTCGCGTTCATCCGGGGCCTCGCGCAGCTGCGCGGGCGCAATGCCGACTGGGCCGAGCAGGCCGTGCGCGAAGCGGCGAGCTTGCCGGCATCGGACGCGCTCTCGCGGCATGTGATCGATCTCATCGCGACGGATGTTCCGGCTCTCCTGCACCAGCTCGACGGGCGCACGGTGACACTGCGCGAAGGCGTCACTGTCAAGCTGGCGACAAGCAATGCCGCCGTCGTGAAAGTCGAGCCCGACTGGCGCGGCCGCCTGCTCGCGGTGGTGAGCGACCCCAACCTCGCCTTGATGCTGATGATGCTCGGCGTCTGGGGCCTGCTGTTCGAATTCATGAATCCCGGCTTCATGCTGCCCGGCGTGATCGGCGGCGTCAGCCTGCTGCTCGCGCTGTGGGGCATGCAGATGCTGCCGATCAACTACGCGGGCCTCGCGCTGGTGCTGCTCGGCCTCGCGTTCTTCGCGGCCGAAGCGTTCGTGCCGAGCCACGGCGCGCTCGGCGCCGGCGGTGTCGCCGGCATCGCGTTCGGCGCACTGCTGCTGATCGACACCGACGTGCCCGGATTCGGCGTGGCGCCGTGGTTCGTCGCGATTCTCACCGCCGTGTCGACGGCGATCGTCTTCGGCATCGCGTGGATGGCGGCGCGCGCGCGGCAACGGCCCGTCGTGACCGGCGCGAACCAGATGATCGGCATGCCCGGCGAAGTGATCGAATTCGCGGGCGGCCGCGGCTGGGCCCACGTTGGCGGCGAGCGCTGGCGCGTGGCTGCCGACGAGCCATTGCAGCCGCAAGAACGAATCCGTGTGGCTGCGCTCGACGGCCTCACACTGCGGGTCCATCCCGACGAAGGAGCGAAGTCATGATCTATTCCGCCGGCTTCATCGCCGTGCTCTTTGTGCTGTTCATCGCCCTGTCGTCGATGATCCGCATCCTGCGCGAATACGAGCGCGGCGTCGTGTTCCAGCTCGGGCGCTTCTGGAAGGTGAAGGGGCCGGGTCTCGTGCTGCTCATCCCGGGCGTCCAGCAGATGGTGAAAGTGGACCTGCGCGTGCTGGTGATCGACGTGCCGCCGCAGGACGTGATCACGCGCGACAACGTCGCCGTCAAGGTGAGCGCGGTGCTGTACTTCCGCGTCGTCGATCCCGAACGCGCGATCATCCGTGTCTTCAATTTCCTGGAAGCCACCAGCCAGCTCGCGCAGACGACGCTGCGCGCCGTGCTCGGCAAGCATGACCTCGATGCGCTGCTGTCCGAGCGCGAGCGCCTCAACCTCGACATCCAGAAGATCCTGGACAGCCAGACCGAGGATTGGGGCATCAAGGTGACGAACGTGGAGATCAAGCATGTGGATCTCAACGACTCGATGATCCGCGCGATCGGGCGCCAGGCCGAAGCGGAGCGCGAGCGCCGCGCGAAGGTGATCCATGCGGAGGGCGAACTGCAGGCATCGACGAAGCTCGCCGAAGCGGCGGAAGTGCTCGCGCGCCAGCCGCAATCGATCCAGCTGCGTTACCTGGAGACGCTCACCGTGATCGCCGCGGACAAGAACTCGACGATCATCTTCCCGCTGCCGATGGACATCCTCGGCCCGCTGCTGCAGAAGCTGAACAAGCCCTAGCGCCAGGCGTCGAGGTACTCGCGCCAGTGCGCCTCGGCGGGCGCGAGGCCGCCCAGCGTTTCCTTCACGAACGCGATCTCCTGCTCGTACTCGGCCTCGGTGAAGCCGCCACGCATCTTCTGGAAGCGGCAATACACCAGGTAGGTGTTCATCACGTCGGTCTCGCAGTAGCGGCGGATGTCCTCGAGCTTGCCTTCGAGGAACGCTTCGTACACCTTCGAGCCGTCCATGCCCAGCTTGCCGGGAAAGCCGCACAACTTGGCCATAGCGTCCAGAGGCGCGTTGTTCTTCGGCTGGTACAGCGCGAGCAGGTCCATGAGGTCGAGGTGCCGCATGTGGTAGCGCGAGATGTAGTTGTTGAACTTGAACTCGCGGTCGTCCTCGCCGAGGTCCCAGTACTTGTTCGCCGTCACGCCATGGCGCAGGCCGCGGTAATGCAGCACCGGCATGTCGAAACCGCCGCCGTTCCAGCTCACGAGCTGCGGCACCTTCTGTTCGACCGTGCGGAAGAACTGCTGGATGACCTTGCCCTCGCTCGCGTTGTCGCGATCGACGAAGGAATGCACCTTCAGGCCTTCGGCGTTGCGGAACACGCAGCTGATCACGAGCACGCGCTGCAGATGCAGCGGCATGAAATCGGGCTTGCCCTCGTTGGCGCGCTCCTCGCACCACGCGTTGTAGACCCACTGGTCCGTCATGCCTTCGGGGTCGGAGCGCAGCAGCCGCAGGCCTGCGATGTCGGGAATGCTTTCGATGTCGAAGACGAGAACGGGCCACGCCATGATGGCGACTGTAGCAGCCCGCTAGAAGAGCGCGCCCTTGTCGATGCCGCTCCGCGTCATGTGCCGCCGCAGCTTCAGGAGCGCCTCGTTCTGGATCTGGCGCACTCGTTCGCGCGTGAGGCCCAGGCGGTCGCTCAGCACCTCCAGCGTCTCGGGCTCGCGGTCGTGCAGGCCGAAGCGGCCTTCGATCACCTCGCGTTCGCGCTGCGTCAGCGCATCGATCCAGCTGTCGAGCAGGCGTTCCACCTCGCGATCCTGCGTGGCGCCCGTCGGGTCGACCGCGAGTTCGTCGGCGACGGAATCGCCCAGTGTGTGCTCGTCGTCGCCCCGGTCCGTCGACGCGTCGAGCGAGCGCGGCGCTTCCGCCATCGCGAGCAGTTCGGCGACCTCCTGCACTTCGCGCCCGAGCAGCGCCGCGACGTCCTCGACGCGCACGCCGTCGCCTTCGTAGCCCTTGCGCTGCGCGAACGCGGGATCGTTCTCCAGCATGCGCCGCGCGCGCAGCACCTGCTGCAACTCGCGCACGACGTGCACGGGCAGGCGGATCACGCGCCCCTGGTTCATCACCGCGCGTTCGACCGCCTGGCGGATCCACCACGTCGCGTAAGTCGAGAAGCGGAAGCCGCGCTCCGGCTCGAACTTGTCGATCGCGTGCATCAGCCCGAGGTTGCCCTCCTCGATCAGGTCCGACAGCGGCACGCCGCGCCCGAGATAGCCCTTCGCGATGCTCACGACCAGGCGCAGGTTGTGTTCGATCATCGACTGCCGCGCGGCGAAGTCGCCCGCACGCGCGCGCGTGGCGGTTTCGAATTCCTGCTGCGCGGTGAACAGGTCGGTGCGCCGGATGTCGCGCAGGTACAGCGTCAGTGTGTCGCTCGACTCGCCCGCGACGTCGGCGGGGATGTCGCGCGGGTTCGGCTCGTCACCGGGCTCGTCGGCAAAGCTTCCCGGCTGCGACGGGCTCGCGTCGGCACCGTCACCCGTGCCGGTGCCTGCGGCCTTGCCATTGCGCCGGGCCACGCCATCACCTCATGGGCAGGTACCGGGCGGGATCGACGGGCTTGCCTTGCCTGCGGATCTCGAAGTGCAGCTTCACGCGATCGGCGTCGCTGCTGCCCATCTCCGCGATCTTCTGGCCCTTGCGCACCGCCTGGTCTTCCTTCACCAGCAGCGTCTGGTTGTGCGCGTACGCCGAAAGATAGGTGTTGTTGTGCTTGAGGATGATGAGGTTGCCGTAGCCGCGCAGCCCCGCGCCTGCGTAGACGACGCGGCCGTCGGCCGCTGCGAGCACGGGGTCGCCGGCCTTGCCGCCGATGTCCAGGCCCTTGTTCCTCTGCTCGTCGAAGCCCGCGAGGATCATGCCCGGGCCGACCGTCGGCCAGCCCCAGGCGATTTCATCTTCGGGCGGCGCGGCCGGCGTTCCGTCCGAAGGCGGGATGCTCGCGACGCTCGTCGAGGGCGCGGGCGCGGCGGTGCCCGATGCGGCAGGAGCGGGTGTCGATGCACCGGGCATGCGCACGGGTGCGGATGCATTGCGCGCGACTTCGGTTGCCGTGCTGGCAGGCGGCGCCACGCGCAGCACCTGGCCGACTTCGATCACGTTCGGGTTGTCGATGTTGTTCCAGCGCGCGATGTCGCGCCAGTTCTGCCCGGCTTCGAGCGCGATGCGAATCAGCGTGTCGCCCGTGCGCACCGTGTAGTAACCCGGCTTGCCCGCGTTCTCCGTACCGGGCGGCGCCTTGGTGGGCTCGCTCGAGGCGACAGGTGCGCTTTGCAGCGCCGTACGTGCGCCGGTGCTGCGATCTTCCACGGGCGCCGGCGTGCGCGGGCCCCGCGATGCGCATGCGGCGAGCACGCCGGCGGCGATCACACACGCCACCACCGAACGCCAGTTGCGCATCTCGAGCATCACGTTGTCCTCTTGCCTAAGCGATGCCCGATTTTAGGGGTACGAAATGAACCGCCTCAAGAACAGTTTGTTGCAGTTCACGCTCGCTCTTCTTCTCGATGACGACGAGCGACTGGTGGCCTGCGGGCGTGACGATCGGCGCGACGATGCGCCCGCCGACCGCGAGTTGCTGCTTCCATGCGTCGGGCACCGCTTCGCCGCCCGCGGCGGCGAGGATGCCCGCGTAGGGTGCGCCTTTCGCGAATCCCGCCATGCCGTCGCCGAAGATCAGGTGCACATTCGCGATGCGCAGCGGCCGCAGGTTCTCGCGCGCCTTGTCGTGCAGGCCGCGCAAGCGCTCGACGCTGTAGACCTCGCTCGCCACCATGCCGAGCACCGCGGCCTGGTAGCCGCATCCCGTGCCGACTTCGAGCACGCGACCGAGCTTGCCGTTCGCATCGCGCTTGCCGGCCAGCAGCAGTTGCACCATGCGCGCGACGACGCTCGGCTTGCTGATGGTCTGCGCCAGCCCGATCGGCAGGCTCGTGTCTTCGTAAGCCTGGTTCACGAGCGCCGAGTCGACGAAGCGATGGCGCTCGACAGTGCCCATCGCGGTGAGCACGAGCGGATCGTCGATGCCTTCGGCTGCGAGCTTGGCGACCATTCGTGCACGCACGGCCTGCGAATCCAGGCCCACGCCGCCGGGCGCGGGCATCTTCGTGCTGCGCGCCGGGGGCGCGGAAGAATCGAGGCGCGCGGGAAAGCCGGGGCGGCGCGTCATCCCGCGGCCTCGCGCTTTTGCAGCGTGCGCGACCATTCAACCAGCCCGTCGTGGTCGGTGAGGTCCACTTTCAGGGGAGTGACCGAGACTTGCCCACGCGACGTCGCGAAGAAGTCCGTGCCCTCGCCGCCGTCCTTCGCCGCGCCGGCGCCGCCGATCCAGTACAGGGTCTCGCCGTGCGGGCTTTGCTGCGTCGTCACTTTTTCGGCCGCGTGGCGGCGGCCGAGGCGGCACACCGTGAACGGCCCGAGCTCCTCGTACGGCAGGTTCGGGACGTTCACGTTCAGCAACCACGGCGATGCGCTTTGCGTCGCGCCGGACGCGACCAGCTGCTGCACCAGTTCGCGTGCGCGGCGCGCAGCGGCGTCGATGTGCGCCCAGCCCTTTTGCACCTGCGAGAACGCGATCGCGCGGACGCCGAACAGGTAGCCTTCCATCGCGGCGCCGACCGTGCCCGAGTAGATCGTGTCGTCCCCCATGTTCGCGCCGTTGTTGATGCCGCTCACCACCAGGTCGGGACGGTAGCCGAGCAGGCCCGTCAACGCGACGTGCACGCAGTCCGCCGGCGTGCCGTTGATGTAGCGAAAGCCGTTGTTCGCCTCGCGCACCGACAGCGGCGCGTACAGCGTGAGCGCATTCGATTTCGCGCTGTTGTTGTGTTCGGGGGCGACCACCTCGACTTCGCCGAGGTCCTTGATCGCTTCGTGCAGCGCCATCAGGCCGGGCGCCTGGTAGCCGTCGTCGTTGGACAGGAGGATTTTCATGAGGGGACCGCGCAAATTGTAGGATGCGGCTACGGCAGCGACATTGCGCCGGCTTTTCACGGAGACGAACCCCATGCATGCCTGGCTGTGCGAGAACCCGACCGGTGTGGACGCGCTGCAATGGAAGGAGCTGCCCACGCCGCAGCCGAAGGCCGGCGAAGTGCTCATCGAGATCGAGGCGGCGAGCCTGAACTTTCCCGACCTCCTGATCGTGCAGGACAAGTACCAGTTCAAGCCGCCGCCGCCCTTCGTGCCGGGCAGCGAATACGCGGGTGTCGTCGCCGCCGTCGGCGAAGGCGTCATGCACCTGAAGGCCGGCCAGAACGTCGCCTGCCTGTCGGGCACGGGCGGTTTCGGCACGCACACGATCGCGGACGCGGCACGCTGCATGCCGATGCCGCCGCAGATGTCGTTCGTCGACGCCGCGGCGTTCATCATGACGTACGCGACGTCGCATCACGCGCTGCTCGATCGCGGCCAGCTCAAGCCCGGCGAGACGCTGCTGGTGCTCGGCGCCGCCGGCGGCGTGGGCACGGCGGCGATCCAGATCGGCAAGGTCGCGGGCGCGCGCGTGATTGCCGCCGCATCGACCGACGAGAAGTGCGAGCTGTGCAGGCAGCAAGGCGCCGACGTGACGATCAACTACGCGCGCGACAACCTGCGCGACGCGATCAAGGCAGCGACCGATGGCAAGGGCCCCGACGTGATCTACGACCCGGTCGGCGGCGACTTCGCCGAGCCGGCGTTCCGCTCGATCGCGTGGCGCGGGCGCTATCTCGTGATCGGTTTCGCCGCGGGCCCGATCCCGTCGATCCCGCTGAACCTGCCGCTCCTGAAGGGCGCAGCGATCGTCGGCGTGTTCTGGGGCGACTTCTCGCGCCGCGAGCCGAAGGCCAACGCCGCGATGATGGGCGAGCTCGGTCGCTGGTACGCCGAAGGAAAGATCAAGCCCGTGATCGACCGCACGATGCCGATGGCCGAGCTCAAGGCCGCGTACGCGCACATGGGATCGCGCGGCGTGAAAGGCAAGCTCGTGATGGTGAACTGACCGCGCCGCTATAATTGTCCGCTCTACGGTGGCTGTAGCTCAGTTGGTAGAGTCCAGGATTGTGATTCCTGTCGTCGTGGGTTCGAGTCCCATCAGCCACCCCAGGACACAATGAAAGAAGCCCGCTCGCGCGGGCTTTTTCCTTTACTGCCTGGCCAGCGCCGGATCGTCCGCCGGCTTCGGCACGAGGATCTGCGCCTTGAAGCGCGCCTTGAGCAGGTTGTAGTACGCGAGGCCTTCGGCCGACGTCCACCAGCGCTCGTACTGCTGCTGCTCCATCTTCGCCTGGTCGGGCTTCGGCGCTTCGCGCGGCACGACCTTGTCCACCTTCACCACCGCATAGCCCTTCTCGCCCAGGTCCACGCCGGCGAACGACGGCAGCGCCTGCGGGTCGGCACGCAAGGCCGCATCCGTGACTTCCTTCGGCTGCTTGCCGTCCTGGCGCGACACCGTCTCGGGCGCGGGCAGGCTCGCGCTCGCGGGATTGGCCTTCCAGGCCGCGAGCTTGTCCATTCCGTCCTTTTTCGCGAGCTCGGCGGAGCGGGCCGCGACGACACGCTGGCGCGCCTTGTCCTTCACGTCGGCGAACGGCAGCGTGTGCGCCGGCGAATACTGCATGACGTGGCCCGACACGAGCGTGCTCGGCGCGACTTCGATGGCTTCGGTGTTGTGCTTCTTCTCGATGCTGTCGGGCGCGAACAGCGCCGCGAGGAACTTCGGGTTCGCCAGCACGCCTTCCTGGCCCTTCATCGGCGTGCGCAGCACGTTGCTGGCCGTCTGGACCTGCAGCTTCAACTTGTCCGCGGCGGGCTTGAGGCTGTCCGCCTGCTCGTAGACCGCGTTGCTGAAGGTGTCGGCCACCTCGGCGAACTTGCGCTGCGCCTGCTGCTGCTTCAACTGCGCTTCCAGTTCGGGACGCTCTTCCTCGAAAGTCTTCTGGTGGCCTTCCTTCACGTCGGCCAGCTTGATGATGTGGAAGCCGAAGTCGCTCTCGACGACATTGCTGATCTCGCCCTTCTTCAGCGAGAAGATCGCGTCTTCCACCGGCTTGACGAACGCGCCGCGCGTCTGCCAGTCGAGGTCGCCGCCGTTCTTCGCGGTGCCCTCGTCCTGCGAATATTTCTTCGCGAGCTCGGCGAAGCTGTCGGGGTTCTTGCGCGCCAGCGCCAGCACCTCTTCGGCCCTGGCCTTGGCCTTCTCCTTGTCGGCGGGCGACGCGTTCTTCGCGACCGAAATCAGGATGTGGCTCGCGCGCCGCTCCTCGGGCTGCGAGTACTTCGCGATGTTCTGTTCGTAATAGGTCTTGAGGTCGGCCTCGCTGACCGTGATGCCCTGCTTGACCGCGTCGACGTCGAACACGAGGTATTCGATGTTGGCCTGTTCCGGCGCCTGGAACTCCTGCGGGTGGTCCTTGTAATAGGCCTCGATGTCCGCATCCGTCGGGTTCACGCGATTGACGTAATCGCGCGCGTCGAACGTCGCGACCTGCACCTCGCGCTTTTCGAAGAAGGCCCCCAGCGCCGGAGCGGCCTGCGCCGGCGTCACGATGCTCGTGGCCATCACGCCCTGCATGACCTGGCGCGCCGCGAGGTCCTGCCGCAGGCTGTCCTCGTACATGTCGATCGTCATCCCGCGCGCGCCGAGCACGTCGCGCACCTTCGCGACGTCCAGCTTGCCGTCCGGGCCCTTCAGCGGCGCGAGCGCCTGCTCCTCCTCGCGGAAGACGGCGTTGTCGCTCGGCTTGAGCTTGTCCTTGTCCGCCGCCGCGGCGATCACGCGGTCGCGCACCATGCGCTCGAGCGACGCGTACTTCACCTGCGGCGAGTCGAGCAGCTTGGCGTCGATGTTGGGCGATTGCGCGCGGATGCGGTCGACTTCCTGGCGGTAGGCGGCGTCCCAGTCGCCCTGCAGGATCTCGTGGCCGTCGACCTTCGCGACCGCGTCGCCCTTCTCGCGCATGCGGTTGTAGCCGTTGATGCCCACCAGCACGAACGACGGGAACACCAGCAGGAACAGCAGGACCTGCATGATCTTGGTGTGGGTGCGGACGAATTCGAACATGTCTTCTCGAAACCCTCGATGCGGGGAAACAAAAAGGCGAACTGCCGTTCGCCTTTCTCGCTTTGGTGGGTGCTGACGGGATCGAACCGCCGACCTACGCCTTGTAAGGGCGCCGCTCTACCAGCTGAGCTAAGCACCCCTCGCGCAACACGCCTTTCAGTTCAGCGCGTCCTTCAGCGCCTTGCCGGGGCGGAACTTGGGCACCTTGGCGGCCTTGATTTTAATCGCGTCGCCGGTCCGGGGATTGCGGCCGCTGCGCGCCGCGCGTTTGCCCACGGCGAACGTGCCGAAACCCACCAGCGACACCGACCCGCCTTTCTTCAGCGTGGTCTTCACGGCGCCAATCATCGATTCCAGCGCGCGCGTGGCGGCGGCCTTGGAGATGTCGGCATGCTTGGCGATGTGCTCGATCAGTTCGGTCTTGTTCACTAGGGGCCCCTCGTAGAGAGAAAGAGTTTTGACTGGCGTGTCTCTGTGTCGTTTTTTCTGCGTCCCCGCTGCGCGCTCGCTGTCGGCAGCGGGGACTTCGCATCGCGGCTTGCGGCCGAAGGAGCATTAGAGCCACGCCCCTGTGGCGTGTCAATGCTGAAACCCGCAGGAGCCGTGCACGGTGGCGGATTCTAGACATACCGCAAGATTTCCCACGCCGCACCGCGAAAAAAATCCTAAAGGGCCGACGCGATCGCGCGGCCGAGGTCGCTCGTTTTCGCGTTGCCGCCGATGTCCGGCGTCCTCGGTGCACCGCTCGCGGGCTCGAGCACCTTCTCGATCGTGCGCAGGATGGCGTCGTGCGCATTCTTGTGGCCGAGGAACTCGAGCATCATCGCGCCGCACCAGATCTGCCCGATGGGGTTGGCGATGTTCTTGCCGTAGATGTCCGGTGCCGAGCCGTGCACCGGTTCGAACAGCGACGGGAACCGGCGATCCGGGTTGAGGTTCGCGCTCGGCGCAATGCCGATCGTGCCGGTGCAGGCGGGCCCGAGGTCCGACAGGATGTCGCCGAACAGGTTACTCGCCACCACCACGTCGAAGAAATCGGGACGCTGCACGAAATGCGCCGTGAGGATGTCGATGTGGAACTTGTCGACGTTCAGGCCCGGGTACTGTTTCGCCATCTCGGCCACGCGCTCATCCCAGTACGGCATCGTGATCGCGATGCCGTTCGACTTGGTCGCGCTGGTGAGGTGCTTCTTCGGCCGTGATTGCGCCAGCTCGAACGCAAACTTCAGCACGCGGTCCACGCCCGTGCGCGTGAAAAAGCTTTCCTGCGTCACGAACTCGCGTTCGGTGCCCGCGAACATCCGCCCTCCCACGGAAGAGTACTCGCCCTCCGTGTTCTCGCGCACGATGTACATGTCGATCTCGCCCGGCTCGCGCCTGCTGCCGTCCTTGCGCACCACGGGGCACACGATGCCGGGCATCAGGCGCGCGGGGCGCAGGTTCACGTACTGGTCGAAGTCGCGGCGAAACAGGATGAGCGACTGCCACAGCGACACGTGGTCGGGGATCTTCTCCGGCCAGCCGACCGCGCCGAAGAAGATCGCGTCGTGCCCACCGATCTGGTCCTTCCAGTCGTCGGGCAGGTACTTGCCGTGCTTCTCGCAGTACTCCCAGCAGCCGAAATCGAAATGGTCGAACTGCAGGTCGATGCCGAACTTGCGCGCGGCCGCGTCCATCACGCGCACGCCCTCGGGCATCACCTCCTTGCCGATGCCGTCGCCCGCGATCACGGCGATGCGTTTCTTGCTCATGTCCTCGTCTCCTTCAGGAAAGGAATGGTGTGTTCGAGCAGCGCATCCGGCGCTTCCTCGGCGATGTAGTGGCCGCACGGCAGGGCGCGGCCGGCGACGTGCGATGCGCGCTCGCGCCACAGGGCCGGCACGTCGAAGCAATGGCCCACGACGCCGTGCTCGCCCCACAGGACGAGCAGCGGCTGCGCGAGCTTGCGGCCGGCGGCGATGTCCTCGCGATCGTGGTCGAGGTCGATGCCGGCGCTGGCGCGGTAATCGGCGCACATCGCCTGCGCGGTGCCGGCGATCGCGGCGCAGCGTTCGTACTCGGCGAGCGCGTCCGGCGCAAACGCGTCGAGGCCCGCGTGGCGTTTGCCCATCACGCTGCGCACGTAGCGGCGCGGGTCGGATTCGATCAGCGCTTCGGGCAGGGGCGGCGGCTGGATCAGGAAGAACCAGTGCCAGTACGCGCGCGCGAACGCTTCGTTCGTGCGCTCGTACATCGCGAGCGTCGGCGCGATGTCGAGCAGGACCATGTTCTCGACGCTGGCCGCATGGTCGGCCGCGAGGCGGTGCGCCACGCGCGCGCCGCGATCGTGCGCCAGCACCTTGAAGCGGCCGAAGCCGCATTCGTGCATGACCGCGAGCGCATCGCCCGCCATCTCGCGCTTGCTGTAGTTCGCGCTGCCGGATGTCGCCTGCGGCCGCGCCGAATCACCATAGCCGCGCAGGTCCATCATCACGACAGTGAAATGCCGCGCCAGCGCGGGCGCGACGCGGTGCCACATCGCGTGCGTCTGCGGATGGCCGTGCAGGAGCAGCAGCGGCTCGCCCGCGCCGCCGCGGCGCGCGTGGATGCGCACGCCGTCACGCACGACGTCGAATGGCTCGAACTGCTCCAGCATGGTTCGCGATTCTGCTCTCAGGCGCGCGAACGCACGACCAGGCTCACGCCGGCCGCGGTCAATGCAACACCTGTCACCGTGAGCACCGTGATCGGCTCGCCGAAAAGGACCCAGGCCATCAATGCCGTGGTCGGCGGCACGAGGTACAGCAGGCTCGTCACCGCGGTCGCGGCGCCGCGCTGGATCAGCAGGTAGAGCAGCGAGCTGCCGCCGAGCGTGAGCGCAAGCACGGACCACGCCATCGAGCCGGCGAGTTGCGCGTTCCAGCGCATCGCTTCGCCCTCGGCCAGTGCAATGGGCAACGTGACGATGAACGCCGCGGCGAGCTGCACGAGATTGGCGGTGCGCACGTCGCACGGCTGCACGAAGCGCTTCTGGTACAGCGTGCCCGCCGTGATGCTCACCAGCGCGACGAACGCGAACAGCAGGTTGAGCGGATGCACTTCGCCCAGGCCGAGCTTCTGCCACACGACGAGCACGAGGCCCGCCAGGCCGAGCAGCAGCCCGGCCCATTGCCGGCCACGCACTTCGCCGCCGCGCGCCGAAATCCACACGGCCGTCAACACCGGCTGCAGGCCGACGAGCAGTGCCGCGAGGCCGGCGCCCATGCCGTCCTTCACCGCGGCCCACACGCCGCCGAGATAACCCGCGTGCATGAACATCCCGGTGACGGCCAGGTGCAGCCATTGCATGCGCGAAGCCGGCCACTTCGCACGGCTGAGCGTCGCCCACGCCCCGAAGCATGCGACGGAGAAGAGGTAGCGCAGCGCGAGGAACTTGAACGGCGGCGAGTACGGCATGCCGTAGCGCGCGACGATGAAGCCCGTGCTCCAGATCAGCACGAAGACGGCGGGCATCGCCCGCACCAGGGCCGCCTGGCGGGAATCGCTTCGCATCGGGTTCAGTGCTTCACCCGGCTGCGGATCTCGGGCAGCGCCTTCTGCAGGTAGTACACCATCGACCAGACCGTGAGGATCGCGGCGATCCAGATCAGGCCCGTGCCCCACACGCGCGTGTCGATGGCGCCGAACAGCAGGCCGTCGTACAGCAGGAAGGGGATCGCGATCATCTGCACGGTCGTCTTCACCTTGCCGAGCATGTGCACGGCGACGCTCTTGGAGGCGCCGATGTGCGCCATCCATTCGCGCAGGGCCGAGATCGCGATCTCGCGGCCGATGATGATCAGCGCCACGAACACGTCGGCGCGCTTCAGGTGCACGAGCACGAGCAGCGACGCACAGACGAGGAACTTGTCCGCCACCGGGTCGAGGAAGGCGCCGAACGACGACGTCTGGTTCAACTTGCGCGCGAGGAAGCCGTCGAGCCAGTCCGTCAGCGCGAACACCACGAACATCACCGTGGCGATGAGGTTCTGCAACTGCGGCTCGAGCCCGAGGTAGAACACCCCCACGAGCAGCGGGATCGCGACGATGCGCGTCCAGGTCAGGATCGTGGGGATGGTGAGGAACATCGGCCCGATTCTAGGGGGCGGCTCAATGCAGCGCCCGGTAGATTTCTTCGGCCAGCTCGCGCGAGATGCCTTCCACGCTGGCGATGTCCTCCACGCCCGCGGCCGCGACGCCGCGCACGCCGCCGAAGCGCTGCAGCAGGCGGGCGCGCTTTTTCGCGCCGATGCCGGGAATCTCCTCGAGCTTGCTGCCGCCCACGCGCACCTTCGCGCGCCGCGCACGCATGCCGGTGATCGCGAAGCGGTGCGCCTCGTCGCGGATCTGCGCGATCAGCATCAGCGCCGCCGACTCGCGGCCGAGGTAGACCTTGTCGCGGCCGTCGGCGAAGACGAGCTCCTCCAGGCCCACCTTGCGGCCCTCGCCTTTCTCGACGCCGACGATCACCGACAGGTCCAGCCCCAGTTCGGCGAACACCTCGCGCGCCATGCTCACCTGGCCCTTGCCGCCGTCGACGAGCACGAGGTCGGGCAGGCGCTGCGCGCTGCCGCCACCGGATTTCGGCGTGGCATCGGGCGGGTCGCGGCCCGCTTCCGCGAGTTTCGCGTAGCGGCGCATCAACACTTGCCGCATCGCCGCGTAATCGTCGCCCGGCGTGATGTCGTTGATGTTGTACCGGCGGTACTCCGCGTTCTGCATCTTGTGGTGGTGGTACACCACGCACGACGCCTGCGTCGCCTCGCCCGCCGTGTGCGAGATGTCGAAGCATTCGATGCGGAACGTGTCGAGGTTGTCGGGCGCCAGGTCCAGCGAGTCGACCAGCGCGCGCGTGCGCGCCTGCTGCGAGCCCTCTTCCGCCAGCAGCCGCGCGAGCTGGATCCCGGCGTTCTTTTCCGCCATCTCCAGCCAGATGCGGCGCTGCTCGCGCGGCGCGTGCACCGCGCTGATCTTCACGCCGGTCTGGTCGGACAGCGCGGCGACGAGGTCCCTGTCGGCGGGGTGGCTCGTGATGAGCGACGGCGGCACCGGCACGCCGATGTAATGCTGCGCGATGAACGCGTCGAGCACCTGCACTTCGACCGGCTTGCGCTCGATCTCCTCGCTGGCTTCGTCGAACTCGGCAAGGGCGCTCGCGTCCTCGATGTGCGTCGGGAAGTACGGCCGGTCGCCGAGGTGGCGCCCGCCGCGCACCATCGCGAGGTTCACGCAGGCGCGCCCGCCCTGCACGCGCACCGCGAGGATGTCGACGTCCTTGTCGGAAGTCGTCTCCACTGATTGCTGGTGCAGCACGCGCGACAGCGCCGACATCTGGTTGCGCAGTTCCGCGGCCTGCTCGAACTCGAGTCGTTGCGAATGATCGAGCATGCGTTGCTCGAGTTGCACGAGCACGGCCTGGGTGTCGCCGCGCAGGAACGCTTCGGCATTGCCGACGTCCTTGTGGTAATCCTGCGGCGAGACGAGGTTCACGCACGGGCCGGAGCAGCGCTTGATCTGGTACAGCAGGCACGGCCGCGTGCGGTTGGCGAACACCGTGTCCTCGCACGTGCGCAGGCGGAACACCTTCTGCAGCAGCTGGATCGATTCCTTCACCGCCCACGCGCTCGGGTACGGGCCGAAGTAGCGGTTGCGGCGGTCGACCGAGCCGCGGTAGTACGCCACGCGCGGGAACGTCGCCGCGTTCGGCGCCCCGGCGCCTGCGGCATCGAACCCCAGCTTGTCCGGCGCGCCCGTGATCTTCAGGTACGGATAGCTCTTGTCGTCGCGGAACAGGATGTTGTAGCGCGGGTTGAGCGTCTTGATCAGGTTGTTCTCGAGCAGCAGCGCTTCCGCTTCCGAACGCACCACCGTCGTCTCGAGCCGAGCGATCTTCCCGATCATGTGGCCGATGCGCGTGCCGCCGTGGTTCTTCTGGAAGTAGCTGGACACGCGCTTCTTCAGGTCGCGCGCCTTCCCCACGTACAGGACACCGTCCTGCGCGTCGAAATAGCGGTAGACCCCCGGCATGTGCGGGAGCGCGGCGACCTGCGCGAGCAATTCCCCGGAATGGACTGCGGACATACAGGGCCCTATTGTGTAGATTTCCACCCATGCTCTGGGACGTCTTCTGCAACGTCATCGACAACCACGGTGACATCGGCGTGTGCTGGCGCCTCGCCGCCGGCCTGGCGCGGCGCGGCGAGCGCGTGCGCCTGCGTGTCGACGACGCTTCCGCACTCGCGTGGATGGCGCCGCGAGGCTCGCCCCGAGTCGAAGTCCTCCCCTGGGCGTCGGACCCCGGACCGGGGGATGTCGTGATCGAGGCTTTCGGCTGTGAATTGCCGCAGGCGTTCCAGGCCCTCATCGCCGACCGCGCGCGGCGCGAGGGAGCGCAGCCGGCCTGGGTCAATCTCGAATACCTCACGGCCGAATCGTTTGCCGGGCGCAGCCACGGACTGCCCTCGCCCGTGATGACCGGCCCCGCGGCCGGACTCGTGAAGCGATTCTTCTATCCCGGGTTCACGCCGCGCACCGGCGGATTGATCCGCGAAGCCGACCTCTTGCAGCGGCAGGCCGCGTTCGATCGCGCGGGCTGGCTCGCGGCGCGCGGCGTCGAAGCGATGGGCGAACTGCTCGTCGCGATGTTCTGCTACGAGCCTGCTGCGATGGCGCAGTTGATCGAGCAGCTGGCGAGTTCGAGGCGGCGCGTGCACATGCTCGTCACGGCCGGCCGTGCAACCGGGGCGGTGGAAGCCGTGATCGGGCGCGAAGCGACTCGCGGGCAGCTTGCAGTCACGTACCTGCCGCTGATGCCGCAGCCGGATTTCGACCACCTGCTGTGGGCTTGCGATTTCAATTTCGTGCGCGGCGAGGATTCCCTCGTGCGCGCGCTGTGGGCCGGCGCGCCCTTCGCGTGGCAAATCTATCCGCAGCGCGACGACGCCCATCATGCGAAGCTCGACGCATTCCTCGATTGGCTCGAGGCACCGCCGGTGGTGCGTGAGTTCCACACCGCATGGAACGGGATCGGCGGCAGGCTGCCGCCGTTCGACCCGGATGCGTGGAACGGCTGCGCCCGGGCTGGGCGCGAACGCCTGCTGCAGCAGGCCGACCTCGTGACTCAGTTGCTGCGCTTCGTGCGGCAGCCGGCGAACAGGTCGAGCGCGGGATCGTAGGCGCCTGTCTGCACGGAGAAGATCCCCAGCAGCGAGTGGAACAGGTTGTCGTGGCTTGCCGGCAGCTGCGCGCGCGAGCGCATGCACTTCTCGTCCACTCCCCAGTCGGCCCGCAGGTTCTGCGACAGCCACAGCACGAACGGCACGTGCGTCTGCGCATCGGGCGCGATGGCGTACGGGATGCCATGCAGGTACAGCCCGTTCTCGCCCAGCGACTCGCCATGGTCCGACACGTACAGCATCGCCGTGTCGTGGGTCTTCTGTGCCTCGAGCAGGTCGACGAGTTGGGCGAGCACGTGGTCGGTGTACAGGATCGTGTTGTCGTAGGCATTGACGATCGCCGCACTGTCGCACTGGCGCAAGTCGTCGCTGTCGCAGGTCGGCACGAAGCGCTTGAACGCCGGCGGATAGCGCTTGTAGTACGCGGGCCCGTGGCTGCCGAGCTCGTGCATCACGACGAGCATGTCGCCGTTCGCGCCTGCGACGATGCCGTCCATGCCGCGCAGGAGGATCTCGTCGAAACACTGGCCGTCCACGCACAGCCCCGGCACGTTTTCGCGGTCGAGTTGCTCGACCGGCACGCCGTCGCACACGCCCTTGCAGCCGGACTGGTTGTCGCGCCAGAGCACTTTCACGCCGACGCGCGCGAGCACATCGAGCACGGATTGGTGCGATGCGATCGCGGATTCGTCGTAGTGGGCGCGCCCGTACTGCGAGAACATGCACGGCACCGACACCTCGGTCGAGGTGCCGCATGAAGTCGCATGCGCGAAATCGATCACGTCGCGCCGCGCCAGCTCGGGGTTGGTATCGCGCGGATAGCCGTTCAATGAGAATTCCTGCGCGCGCGCCGTCTCCCCGACCACGAGCACGAACAGCAACGGGCGCGCGCGGCCGGGGGCGACCCGCTTCGCATCGGTCGCGATCGGCTGCTTCGGGCCGCTCGCCGCGCCGCTGTCGGCGGCATTCTGAGCCAGCGCCACGAGCGCGTTGGCCGGCGTGATGAGCCAGCGCACTTCACGGTGATTGCGCATCAGCGAAGCGGCCTGCGCGAACACGAGCAGCAGGCTGCACACGCCCAGCCCCAGCGCCGCGGCGATGCATGCGGACCGGACCGCGGCCGCGCGCCGCCACGTGCGCGTCTTCACCTCGGGCCACCACAGCAGCGCGGACGGCACGAGCCCCCACAGGAACACCGACGCCGCCGGCCCGAAGCCCAGCAGTTCCGACGCTTCCTTCGAGTTCGTCGCGACGACGTTGGCCATCATCGTGCGGTCGAGGTACACGGCGTACCGCTCCATGTAGTACGAAGCCGCGGCAGTCGCGACGAGCAGCAGCGTGAGGAACGGCTTGACCGTGCGCCGCGTCACGACGGCCGCCGTGAGCGCGAAATAGAAGCACGCGAGCGCGACGAAGACGGCGCCCGCGAACACCCAGGTGCCCGGCTCCGCCCACGGGCGGCTGGCCAGCGCCGCACGCCAGAACGGCCCGTTGCCCGCCAGCAGCATGAAGGCGGCGGCGAGTGCAACGAGGGTTTCGGTGTGGACCGCGGGGCGCCGCAAGCGGGAGTCGGTCATGGCAAGCGAAGTATGCCTGCCCACGCACGAGGGGCACGAAAGGGTTAGAATGCAGGGCTTTGCGCAAATCGCGCAAGCAGGCCGGTTCGCCGGCTGCGCCGACTCACAGATTTTCCTGCAGCAGTTGGCACCCACCCAAAGTCACTGAATCATGAAAATCGCTCAAGAAATCCGCGCCGGCAACGTGATCATGCACAGCGCCAACCCGTGGGTCGTGCTGAAGACCGAATACGCCCGGGGCGGGCGCAACGCCGCCACCGTGCGCATGAAGCTCAAGAGCCTCCTGAACAACCAGGGCACGGAAATCGTCTTCAAGGCCGACGATAAGATGGACCAGATCGTGCTGGACAAGAAGGACTGCACCTACTCCTACTTCGCCGACCCGATGTACGTGTGGATGGACGCCGAGTACAACCAGTACGAAGTCGAAAAAGAGAACATGGGCGACGCCCTGAACTACCTCGAGGAAGGCATGCCCGCCGAAGTGGTGTTCTATGAAGGCAAGGCCATCTCGGTGGAAATTCCCACCAGCGTCGAGCGCGAGATCACCTGGACGGAGCCTGCGGTCAAGGGCGACACGTCCGGCAAGGTGCTCAAGCCCGCCAAGCTCGCCACCGGCTTCGAGGTCGGCGTGCCGATCTTCGTGGCGCAGGGCGACAAGGTCGAGATCGACACGCGCACGGGCGAATACCGCCGTCGCGTCTAAGCGCGATCCGGTGCACCATCGAGGCTCCGCAAGGAGCCTTTGTCATTTCCGCCGATGGACTTCAGCCTCGTCGACATCGCCGTGCCGTTTCGCATGCAGCCCGGGCTGCGCAGGCTCGATGCGTCCGACCCGCAGCTGACGCTGCTCGATCCCGCGAGCCCGCTCTATCGCGAAAAGCTCGCGGTGATGGAAAGCGGGCAGTCGCGGCAAGCCGTGGCGGGGTTCGATCCGACCGCGGCCATCGCCGCGATGCGCGAGCGCCTGCCGAGCGACCTGCCGCCCGAGATTGCGTATGAACAGGATTTCGCCGTGCTCGACGGCGAGACCGGCACGCTCCAGTGGCTGTGCGTGTGCGTCCCCTCGCACTGGGCGCCCGAAGACAAGATCGGGCTGGACTTCGCAGCGGTGCATGCGCCGGTCGCCGACAACAAGCTGCTGGTCTCATCGTCCGCGCAGCTCGTGAAGCTCGCGACGTCCGGCGAATGCTGGGAGCGCTTCGTCTGGACGGTCACGCCATCGGGCCGCTACGACCAGCATCCACGCCGCCACGCGCGCGAGCCGTGGCCCGATGCGCAGGACCCGACCGGGTTTGCGCAGAAGCTGTGGCTGCGCGCGGAGCGGCAAACGTTCTTCCCCGTTGCGAACACCCGTCAATCCGTCTTCACGATCCGCGTGATGCTGCAGCCGCTGGAGGAGTCGGTGCAGGCGCCCGGCGCCGCGCGCAAGCTGCACGATGCGCTCGCCACGATGAGCGACACCGTGCTCGCATACAAGGGCCTCGCGCCCGCGCGCGACCGGCTGCTCGCATGGCTCGCGCCGCGTTGACTCGCTGCTGAGTTCCGGGCGCGCCAACCCACGGACCGGTGGCGTGCCGCACAATGACCGCATGGCTTCCACGAGAAACATCCACGACCGGCGGCTGGCCGACGCCTGGGCCACGCTGCAGGCGCACTCGAGCCAGGGCGAGGCGCTGGAACCCGACGCGGCCCGGCTCGCGTTCGCCGACCCGGAATTCCTCCTGCGCCGCGAGACGCGCGGCATCCGCTTCCAGCTCGAGCTGCTCAAGCCCGACCTCGAGCAGCAGGCGCTGGGCATCGAGAACACCATCGTCGTGTTCGGCAGCGCGCGCATGCGCAGCGAGGACGACGCCGCCGCGCTGGTGAAGGCGGCGCAGGACAGCGGCGACGCCGGGCAGCTGCGCCGCGCGCAGGCGCTCGCGCGCAACGCGCACTACTACGAGAAGTCGCGCGCCTTCGGCCAGCTGGTGGCGCAGTACAGCGCCGGCAAGGACCCGCGCGACATGCTGTTCATCTGCACCGGCGGCGGGCCGGGCATCATGGAAGCCGCCAACCGCGGCGCGCACGAAGGCGACGGCATCAGCGTCGGCCTCGCCATCGCGCTGCCGATGGAGGAACAGCCCAACCGCTACGTGACGCCGGCGCTGTCGTTCCGCTTCCATTACTTCGCGCTGCGCAAGATGCATTTCATGATGCGCGCGAAGGCGCTGGTCGCGTTTCCCGGCGGGTTCGGGACGCTCGACGAGCTGTTCGAGGTGATCACGCTCGTGCAGACGCGCAAGTCCAAGCAGGTGCCGATCGTGCTGTTCGGCTCCGAATACTGGAAGCGCCTCATCAACTTCGACTTCCTCGTCGAGCAAGGCGTGATCTCGCCGCCGGACCTCGAGCTGTTCCAGTACGCCGACACGCCCGGCGAGGCGTGGGACATCATCAAGGACTTCTACCACCTGTAGCGCCGCGGTGGCGCGGGTCAGTGCTGTTGCGGCAGCTTGAACGCGAGCCGCAGCCCGCCGCCGACCGCGGCGCCGACGACCCAGAAGACGCCGGCGATGCCGATGAACGTGCCGGCAACGCCGAACAGCATCGGCATCGTCACGCTCGATGCGTTGATCGCCATGATGCGCATCGCCACCGCCTCGCCGTGGCGGTGTTCCGGTGTGATCTGGTGCAGCGTGCTCATCACCATCGGCTGCACCGTGCCGAGCGCCATGCCGAGCAGCACCGAGCACAGGCCCATCGTCAGCGGCGCGTGCATGAACGGGTAAACGGCGAACAGCAGCGCAGTGGCGGCCATCGCGCAGGCGATCACGGCCCATTCGCGCAGGCGCGCCGCGAACACGGGCAGCACGAGGCGGATCGCGGCCGCTGCGACGGCGAACGCGCCGAGGATGGTCCCGATCACCGACGCCGACAGGCCGCGCTCGTGCCCGAGCACCGGCACGACGAAGGTGTGCACGTCCCAGCACGACGACAGCAGCCAGTTGACGATCAGCAGGCGGCGGAAATCGGTGTCGCGCAGCAGGCCCCACGCCGTGCCCGGGTCGCCCTGCGGGCGGATCACCGGCGGCAGCTCCTTCGCGTCGTGCACCCAGAACCAGCAAACCAGCGGCAGCATCGCCATCACCAGGAACGCCAGCTGGAAGCCGCCATGGTCGATCACGAGACCCGCAGTGAACGGACCGAGGAAGTTCGACACGGCCGGCCCGATCGCAAGCCACGAGAACGCCTGCTTCAGGTCGGTCGGCGTCTCGACAGCGCGGCCCACGTGCCGCTGCAGCGCAATCGACACAGTGCCCGTCGCGCCGCCGGTGAGAAGCGCGGCAATGCACAGTGACGGGAACGTCGGGATCACGACGGCAAGACCCGCGCCCGCGGTCGCGGCGATCACCGCGAAGCCCACCGGGCGCTTGAGACCATGTCGGTCCGCGTAGCGCCCCGCCGGCAATGCGAGGAACACCTGCGTCAACGCGAACAGCGCCAGCAGCACGCCCACGGCCGCTTCGCTCTGCCCATTGCGCAGCGCGAGCAGCGGCGCTGCCATGCGCGTGCCGGCCATGCAGGCATGCACGCAGATCTGGCCGGCGATCAGGCGCGCAAGCGCCGGCTGGACGCCTGCCATTTCAGGTGGCGGGGCCCGCGTCGGTGTCGCGGGGCGTGTTGCTCGCCGCCAGCGACGCAAGATGTTCCGCGACTTCGGTGGCGGGTTCGGCCGATTGCACGAACGACGCGGGAATCTTCTTCGAGCCCTTCACGCCGAGGCTCGCGAGCTTCTCGGCCTGCGAGATCAGGTTGCCGCGGCCGGTCTCCAGTTTCCGGCGCGCCTCGCCGTAGGTCGACTGCGCCTGGTCGAGCCGCTGGCCGAGCGCCTCGAGGTCCTTCACGAACTCGCAGAACTTGTCGAACAGGATGGCGCCGCGCTCGGCGATCTTCTGCGCGTTGCGGTTCTGGTCTTCCTGCCGCCACAGGTAGGCGACCGTGCGCAGCACGAA
>DATBPW010000460.1:0-4669 GCA_036561125.1 Ramlibacter sp.
CGAGCGCCAGGCCGGGCAGCAGCGAAGCGCTGCGCGCCTCGAGGCCGTCCTTTGCTTCCCAGTGGACGTGCGCGAAATACGCCTGCTTCATCGCCGCATAGCATGCCATCAACGCTTTGACGTGCTGCGGCAAGTGTGCAGACTTGAGCAGGAAGTGATTCAGGCAGAAGGCCACGTCGAACGCCGGGTCGCCGAACCACGCGCATTCGGCGTCGAGCAGCACGATGCCGCGAGGGCCGACGAGGATGTTCTTCGGGCTCACGTCGCCGTGGACCAGTACGCGCCGGGACCGTGCCGTGCGCTCCACCAGCGCGAGCAGCACATGGGCGAGTTGCGGATGCACACGCGAGCTCTCCACGAGATAGGGCTCGAGCCGGATCGCGTGGAAGTTGTCATCGGTCGCGAAGCGCCGCGCGATGTCGTCGCGATCGGCGGTCGCCGCGTGGATGCGGCCCAGCACGTCGCCGACGCTCGCGGCGACGTGCGGATCGACGCGGCCTGCGAGCAACTCGGCCTTCCAGTTGCGGAATTCCGGCCCGAGGAATTCCATGACGAAGCTTTTCGTCGCGTCGTCATGGCCGATCACGCGCGGCACGTGGCCGGGCACGATGCCCTCGACCGTGCGCAGGTAATCGATTTCCGAGAACACGCGCTCGACGGGCACCTTCCATTCCTTCGCGACCTTCAGTTGCGGCAGCGCCTGCTTCAGGCAGTACGAACCCGAACGCAGGTCGACGCGGTAGATGCCCGACGACACGCCGCCCGCGAGGGGTTGCGCATGGACGTCCTCGTCCGCTGCGGCCAGCCCGAGCGACACGAAGATCCGCCGCATCGCGGCTGCGTCGCGGAACAGGTCGATGGAGGGCATGGCCTATTGTCACCCCGGCCTTCGCCGGGATGACAACAGGGGTTCGCGTTCGTTCCTAGAATGCCCCGCATGACCACCTCCACCCCCCTGAAAGTCGCCGTCATGGGCGCCGGCGCCGTCGGTTGCTACTTCGGCGGCATGCTCGCGCGCGCGGGCCACAGCGTGACGCTCATCGCGCGGCCGCAGCACGTCGAGGCGATCGAGCGCGACGGCCTGCACATGGACACGAAGACGTTCGACGAGCATGTGCGGCTGAATGCCAGCAGCGACCCGGCGTCGGTGAAGGGCGCGCAGCTCGTTCTGTTCTGCGTGAAGTCGGGCGACACCGAAAGCGCGGGCGAGCAGCTCAAGCCCTACGTCGGCAAGGAGACGGTGGTGCTGTGCCTGCAGAACGGCTGCGACAACGACCAGCGCCTGCGCGCGGTGCTCACGCAGCCGGAAGTCGCCGCCGCAGTGGTCTACGTCGGCACCGAGATGCTCGGGCCGGGCCACGTCAAGCACCACGGCCGCGGCGAACTGGTGATCGACCCGGTGCGCAACATTCCCGACCTCGCGAAGACGCTCGAAGCCGCGGGGATTCCCACGCAGGTCTCCGACAACGTGCGCGGGCAGCTGTGGCTCAAGCTGATCCTGAACTGCGCGTACAACGCGATCTCCGCCATCGCGCGCAAGCCCTACGGCGAAACGGTGCCGGGCGCCGGCGTGAAGGACGTGATGCGCGACGTCGTCGACGAATGCGTCGCCGTCGCCAGGGCCGAAGGCGTGAACGTGCCCGGCGACGTCGACGCCGCCGTGCGCAAGATCGTCGAGACGATTCCGCAGCAATATTCGTCGACCGCGCAGGACATCATCCGCGGCAAGCCGACCGAGATCGATTTCCTCAACGGCCACATCGTCCGGCGCGGCAAGGCGCTCGGCATCAGGACGCCCGCGAACCAGGTGCTGTGGTCGATGGTCAAGCTCATCGAAGCGAAGTAGGAATCGTCCGTCACTGCGCGGCTGCGCGCGCACCTACAGTGGCCTGTGTTCGGTCACTGGAGTTCGCATGCCGCAGGAAAATCACAAGGTCCAGCTCGACGTCAACGGGCGGACGCACTCGCTCTCGCTCGATCCCCGCACTTCGCTGCTCGACGCATTGCGCGAGCAGCTCGGCCTGACCGGCACGAAGAAAGGCTGCGACCACGGGCAGTGCGGTGCCTGCACCGTGCTGGTCGACGGCAAGCGGATCAATTCGTGCCTCTCGCTCGCCGTGATGCACGACGGCGACAAGGTCACGACGATCGAGGGCCTTGCGAGCGGCTCGGCATTGCACCCGATGCAGCGCGCCTTCCTCGAGCACGACGGCCTGCAATGCGGCTACTGCACGCCGGGGCAGGTGTGCTCCGCCATCGCGATGCTCGAGGAGGTGCGCGCCGGCATGCCCAGCCACGTCACCGAAGACCTCGAACATCCCCAGCTCTCGCCAGAAGAGATCCGCGAGCGCATGAGCGGCAACGTGTGCCGCTGCAGTTGCTACCCGAACATCGTCGCGGCGATCGAGGAAGTGGCGGAGGGCGCGCAATGAAGGCGTTCACGTACGAGCGCGCGTCGAGCGTCGAAGCGGCGGTCGCTGCCGCCGCGCAGCCGGGCGCGAAACTGATCGCCGGTGGTACGAACCTGCTCGACCTGATGAAGATCCAGGTGGAGCGGCCCACGCACCTCGTCGACATCAACCGCATCGCCGGGCTGGATGCGATCGACGACACGCCCGACGGCGGCCTGCGCATTGGCACGCTCGTGCGCAACAGCGACCTTGCTGCCGACATGCGCGTGCGCCGGCGCTACCCGGTGCTCGCGCGCGCGTTGCTCGCGGGCGCGTCGGGCCAGCTGCGCAACAAGGCGACCACCGGCGGCAACCTGCTGCAGCGCACGCGCTGCTACTACTTCTACGACACCAGCAAGCCATGCAACAAGCGCGACCCCGGCTCGGGCTGCGCCGCGATCGGCGGCTTCAACCGCAACCACGCAATCGTCGGAGCCAGCGAGCATTGCATCGCGACGCATCCGTCCGACATGGCCGTTGCGATGCGCGTGCTCGACGCGAAGGTCGAGGTCGTGCAACCGCAAGGGGGCCGGCGCGTCATTCCCATCGCGGACTTTCACCGGCTGCCCGGCGACCAGCCGCAGCGCGACACGACGATCGCGCAAGGCGAATTCATCACGGCGGTGACGTTGCCGCCGCCGCCGCCGGGCAAGCAGGTCTATCGCAAGGTGCGCGACCGCGCATCGTATGCCTTCGCACTCGTCTCGGTGGCGGCGGTCGTCGATGCCGCGAACGGCGCGATCCGCTCGGCGCGGCTTGCATTTGGCGGGCTGGCCCACAAGCCGTGGCGAGTGGATGCGGCCGAGCAGCTGCTGTCGGGCGCGACGGACGGTGATGCGACGTACAGCGCCGCCGCCGATGCCGTGCTGCAAGGCGCGACGGGCCAGGGCCACAACGATTTCAAGATCGCGCTCACGCGGCGCGTGCTGTCCGGCGTGCTGCAAGAAGCGGCGCATTCGTGAGGAGATCGCCATGAAGATGGACCAACCCTCGCCCCCCAATGCGATCGACGAGAACCGGCACGGCCACATCGGCAAGCCGCTCGACCGCGTCGACGGCATCGCCAAGATCACCGGCCGCGCGGACTACGGCTGCGAGTTGCGCAAGGACAAGGCCGCGTACGGCTGGGTCGTCGAGGCCGGCATCGCGAAGGGCCGCATCGCGGAAATCGAAACGCGCGAGGCCGAGGCCGCGCCCGGCGTGCTGCTGGTGCTGACGCACCGCAATGCACCTGCGCAGTCGGAGTTCTCGATGGACATCAGCCAGCGCTTCGAGCGTCCGCGGCCGTACCTCAAGAACGACCGCATCGAGGCTTACGGCGAACCGGCGGCGTTCATCGTCGCGGACACGCTCGAGCAGGCGCGCGCCGCCGCGAGCCTCGTGCGCGTCCGCTACGAGCAGGAGCCCGGCGAGTTCGACATGCGCGCGAACTTCCACAACGCGGAGAAGCCGGGCGACAACCAGGGCCAGCCCGACAGCGATGCCGGCGACTTCGATCCGGCCTTTGCCGAAGCGCCGGTGAAGATCGACGTCGAGTACACCACGCCTTACCACATCCACGCGCAGATGGAGCCGCACGCCGCGGTCGCATGGTGGGAGGACGAGCGCGTGCACATCCACTGCTCGACGCAGATGGTCGAGCATGCGCAGCAGCGCGTCGCGCACACCTTGCAGCTCGAGCCCGGGCAGGTGCACATCATGAGCCCGTACATCGGCGGCGGCTTCGGCGGCAAGCTGCCGGTGTTCGCGGACGTGATCCTGTCCGCGCACGCGTCGAAGATGATCGGCAGGCCGGTCAAGACCGCGCTCACGCGCCAGCAGATGGTCCACGTGACCACGCATCGCGCCGAAACGCTGCAACGCATCCGCCTCGGCGCAAAGCGGGACGGCACGCTGGTCGCGATCGCGCACGAGGCATGGTCGCAATGCGCGCGGCGCGACGACTACTACGAGCCGGCCGCGAACCAGACGAAGTCGCTCTACGCGGGCGCGAACCGCATGACGCGCCACCGCCTGGTCCGCCTGGACCTGCCCGATTCGGATTCGTGCCGCGCGCCGGGCGAAGCGGTGGGCATGCTCGCGCTCGAATGCGCGATGGACGAACTCGCGCACGAGTTGAAGATGGACCCGCTCGAGCTGCGCCTGCGCAACGAGCCGAAGGAAGACCCGCAGAAGAAGGTGCCGTACTCCACGCGCCAGCTGGTGCAATGCCTGCACGA
>DATBPW010000461.1:0-5745 GCA_036561125.1 Ramlibacter sp.
CGGGCCGACCAGCGTGCCCCAGTCGCCCGAATGGAACCAGCCGTCGCGGAACGCGTTGCGCGACGCTTCCGGATCGCCGATGTACTCCTCGGCCATGCCCGGCGTGCGCACCGCGATCATGCCCAGCTGGCCGTGCGGCAGCTCGCGCCCCGACTCGTCGACGATCTTGACGTCGACGCCCGCGCTCACCACGCCGACGCCGTTCGCGTCCAGGTCGTCGCAGATGCCGGTGGTCTCGTTGGTGCCGTAGCGGCTCGACACGCTGCCGCCGAAGACACGCATCGCGCGCTCGCGCAATTGCGGCGGGGCGAATCCGCCGACCATCTGCACCTCGACGGGCCGCCGCGGCGTGAAGTGCGCCGGCAGCGCCTTGAGGATTTCCTCGAGCAGCGCCGGCAACGCGAACAGGTGCGTGATGTCGTGGCGCCCCAGTTCCTTCGGCGACAGGTGCAGCACCGCCGCGCCCATGCGCAGGCACGCGCTGCTGCGCACGAAGATCGCGTTCATCAGGAGCGGGCCGGCGACGGCGAGGCGCGACTCGGGCCGGTAGCCGCCGTTCTCGGCGCCGGTGCGCACCGTGGTCTCCTGCGCCTGGCGCGTGAGCAGCATGAACTTGGAGCGGCCCGACGAGCCCGACGTGCGCGAGATGCGCTGCGGCTCGTCCAGGCGCAGCGGCGCGCGCGGCAACGGCGCCGTCGTGCCGACGTCCACCGCCCTCACCTGCTGCACGAAGGCGGCGTCGATCGGCACGAAGCGCGCGCGCGGCGGCACGTCCTGCGCGACGTCGCTGAACACCCAATCCGCGAGCATGAACACTTCCTTCGCGTCGGGGTCACGCTCGTGCAGGAAGCCCGTGGTCACCGCGCCGAGGTTCTCCGCGGCGAGCAGCAGCACCAGCCCGGCCTGGAAGCCGGACGCGCCGACGGCGACGCGGTCGCCACGCTTCACGCCGATGCCGTGCAGCACGCGGATGACGCGCACCAGGTCGAGGTACAGCGCGTGGTAGCTCCACGACTGCGTCTCCTGCACGAGGGCGAGGCGCTGCGGCTCGCGCAATGCGGTGGCTTCGATGTACTCGAACGTCGTGGGATTCGGGCGGCCGGGCAGTTGCATGGTGTGCGCTCAGGTGGCGCCCGGTGGCGGCGTTTCCAGCAGGCGATGCAGTGCGACGCGATCGACCTTGCCGTTGCCCATGCGCGGCAATGCGGGGAGGAACAGCACGCGCGCGCCCACCGTCGCGCCGAAATTGAGGCCTTGTGCGAGCGAGCGCCGCACAGCGTCGCGATCGGCCGCGTCCATGACGAGCGCGATCCCGAGCGTGGTCGCCCCGCCGTCCAGGTTGACCGCGAGCACGGCGCAGTCGCGCGCCTTCACCAGGTCCCGCACCTTCGCTTCGACCACCGACGCGGCCATCTTGATGCCGCCGACGCCGATGAGGTCGTCGAAACGCCCGGCCAGGCGGAGCACGCGCGGGCCGAGCAACGTGCCCCAGTCGCCCGAGTGGAACCAGCCGTCGCGGAAGGCGGCACGCGATGCTTCCGGCTCGCCGATGTACTCCTCGGCCATGCCCGCCGTGCGCAGCGCGATGACGCCCAGCTGGCCGTGCGGCAGTTCGCGGCCCGCCTCGTCGACGATCTTGATGTCCACGCCCGCGCTGACCACGCCGACGCCGTTCGCGTCCAGGTCGTCGCAGATGCCCGTGACTTCGTTGGCGCCGTAGCGGCACGACACGCGCCCGCCGAACACGCGCGTCGCGCGTTCGCGCAGGTGGGGCGGTGCGAAGCCGCCGATGGCCTGCACCTGGACCGCCCGGCGCGGCGTGTAGTCGCGCGGCAGGCCATCGAGGATCTCCTCGAGCAGCGTGGGCAACGCGAGGATGTGCGTGATGTCGTGGGCTCCCAGTCCGGCCGCGGGCACGTGCAGGACCGCGGCGCCCGCGCGAAGGCACGCGCTGCTGCGCCCGAAGAATGCGTTCATCACGAGCGGGCCGGCGATGACCAGCCGCGAGTCGGGCCGGTAGCCGCCGTTCTCCGCGCCCACGCGCACCCACTGCTCCTGCGCCTGGCGCCGCAGCAGCATGAATTTCGCGCGGCCCGACGAACCCGATGTGCGCGAGATGCGCTGCGGCTCGTCCAGCGGCAGCGCGATGCGCGGCAACGGCCGCGGGTCCGCGGGGTCGACCGCCTCGATCTTGCGCACGAACGCCGCATCGATCATCACGAAGCGCGCGCGTGCCGGGACCTCCTGCGCGAAGTCGCTGAACACCCAGTCGACGAGCTCGAACAGGCCCTGCGCGTCGGGATCGCGCTCGGGCAGGAAGCCCGTGGTGACCGCGCCGACGTTTTCGGATGCGATCAACAGCAGCAGGCCGGCCTGGAAGCCCGACGTGCCGACCGCCACGCGGTCGCCGCGTTTCACGCCCAGGTCGTGCAATACGCGTGTGATGCGCAGCAAGTCCAGGTAGACCGCGTGGTAGGTCCAGTGCTGGCGGTCCTGCACGAGGGCGAGGCGCTGCGGGTCGCGCAGCGCGTGGGCCTCGATGTACTCGAACGTGTTCGGGATGGGGCGGCCGGGCAACGCCATCAGAGCACGTCCTTCACGAGCAACGCGGGCACGGCGCTGCGGTCCCAGAAGCGCTCGGTGGCGGCGCTGCGCAGCAGGAGCAACTTCGCGACCAGCGGCGACAGCGGCGTCGTGGACGGGTCGGTGAGCAGCACGTAGCGCGACACCTTGCGATCCTCCGCTTCGTTGACGCGCCCGATCCAGTCCAGGGACGACAGCGCATCGAGCACGGGCTCGAGCTGCAACGGGTCGACGCGCAGCGCGTGCGACAGCTGGTCCGGATTCAATCCCTTCGCTTCCCGCGTTCGCGCCTGCGCCAGCGCGCGCAGCACTTCGAGCGCGAGCTCGAACCGCCACCCCGCCGTGCCGCCGGGCCGGCGCTCATGGTCGACGAGGCTCGGCAGGTAGGCCGTGATCACCGCGCCCCAGAGCACGACCAGCCACGCGATGTAGATCCACAGCAGCAGGATCGGCAGCGTCGCGAACGCGCCGTAGACGAGCGAATAGGTCGGCACGCGGCCCAGGTAATAAGCGAGGATCCGGCGTGCCACCTCGATGCCGACCGCGGCGAACAATCCGCCGATGACCGCATGCCGGCCGCGCACGTGCGTGTGCGGCACGAAACGGTACAGCCCCGTCAGGCCCGCCGCGAGCAGCGCGAACTCGATGATCTCGAAGAGCAGTTGCAATGCCCCCGGCACCGCACCCACCAGGCCGCGCGAGGCCGAGATCACGTACGACGTGAGGCTGAGCATCGCGCCGAGCATCAAGGGCGCGAGCGTCATCACGGCCCAGTACATCATCACGCGCTGGCCGAGCGGGCGTTGGCGGCGCACGCGCCAGATGCCGTTGAGCGTGCGGTCGATGGTGAGCACGAGCGCGAGCGCGGTGAAGAGCAGCGCCGCCACACCGACGGCGCCCAGCCGGCCCGCCTTCGACGCGAATTGCGTGAGGTACCCGAGCACCTGCTTCGCAATCGGGTCGGGGATGACGCTTTGCACCAGCCACGCCTGCAGCGCGTTCTCCAGCTTGTTGAACATGGGGAACGCGGTGAACACGGCCAGCGCCACCGTGAAGAACGGCACGAGTGCCATCGTCGTGGTGAACGTGAGGCTGCTCGCCTGCATGCCCAGGCGGTCCTCGCGGAAACGCTCCAGCAGCGTGCGGCCCGTGGACCGCCACGGGAAGCGCCGGATGTCTTCGAGAAGCCGTGCGACCTGCATCGGTCGCTATGATGCCAGCAAGCCCATGCAGTCCCCCGCGCAGCCCCGCCTCCCCGTCGACGCGACCCGCTGGCTCGCCGTCGCGAGCCTGCTGGCGCTGATCGCCTTGAGCCTCGCATGGGAGCTGGTGCTCGCGCCGATCCGCCCGGGCGGCTCGCCGGCGATCGCCGCGATCAAGGCCTTGCCGCTTTGCATTCCGCTCGCGGGACTGCTGCGCCGGCGCATGTACACGTACCGCTGGCTCAGCCTGCTGGTGTGGCTGTATTTCATCGACGGCGTCGTGCGCGCGTGGAGCGATCGCGGCCTGTCGTCGCGGCTCGCGCTCGCGGAAGTCGCGCTGTGCCTCGTCCTGTTCGCCGCGTGTGCGATGCACGTGCGGCTGCGCCTGAAGTCCCGCCATGACACAGCTTCTTGACCGCTTGCGCTCGATCGCCGGGGCGCAGCACGTTCTCACCGACGGCGACCTCACCGCGTGGGAACAGGACTGGCGCAAGCGCATGCGCGGCAAGGCGCTGGCCGTGGTGCGGCCGGGCTCGACGCAGGAAGTCGCGGACATCGTGCGCGCGTGCGCGCAGGCCGGCACGAGCATCGTCCCGCAAGGCGGCAACACCGGCATGGTCGTCGGCGCGACGCCGGACGCGAGCGGCACGCAAGTCGTCCTGAGCCTCACGCGCATGAATGCAGTGCGCGCGATCGACGGCGAGAACCTCACGATGACGGTGGAGGCCGGCTGCATCCTGCAGGCCGCGCAGCAAGCCGCCGACGCAGCGGGCTTCCTCTATCCCCTGAGCCTCGCCGCGGAAGGCAGTTGCACGATCGGCGGCAATCTCGCGAGCAACGCGGGCGGCACGCAGGTCGTGCGCTACGGCAATGCCCGTGAGCTGTGCCTGGGCCTCGAGGTGGTCAACGCGCAGGGCGAGATCTGGCACGGCCTCGCGGGCCTGCGCAAGGACAACACGGGCTATGACCTGCGCGACCTGTTCATCGGCAGCGAAGGCACGCTCGGCGTGATCACGGCCGCGACGTTGAAGCTCTATCCGCGGCCGAAATCCGTGCTCACCGCGTGGGCCGCCGTGCCCGGCGTGAAGGAAGCGGTGCGCTTCCTCGGCATCGCGCATCGCGAGCTCGGCGCCGGGCTGACGGGCTTCGAGATGATGGGGCAGTTCGCGCTGTCGCTCGTGGTGAAGCACTATCCGCAGCTGCGCGTGCCGTTCCAGGCCGACTCGGCGTTCTGCGTGCTGGTGGAGAACTCGGACCACGAGTCGGGCGAGCATGCGCGCGCGCAGTTCGAGCGGCTGTTCGAGGCGGCGATGAACGAAGGCTGCGTCACCGATGCCGTCGTCGCGGAAAACCTCACGCAGGCGCACCAGCTGTGGCACGTGCGCGAAAGCATCCCGCTCGCGCAGGCGCAGGAAGGCCTGAACATCAAGCACGACATCTCCGTGCCGGTGTCACGCATCCCGGCGTTCTGCGAGGCGACGGACGCCCTGCTGCGCGCCGCGATCCCCGGCGTGCGTCTCGTGAACTTCGGCCATGTCGGCGACGGCAACCTGCACTACAACGTGCAGGCGCCCGAGGGCGGCGACGCGCCGGCGTTCCTGCGCGACTGGGAAGCGAAGGTGAACGCGATCGTGTTCGAGTCCGTGCACCGGTTCGGCGGATCGATCTCCGCCGAACACGGCATCGGCAGCCTGAAAGTGGACAAGCTGCCGCACTTCAAGGACCCGGCGGCGCTCGCGATGATGCGTGCGATCAAGAAGGCACTGGACCCGCACAACATCATGAATCCCGGCCGCGTCATCCGTACATAATCGCGGCCATGACGCGCCCGGTCCGCTCCCAGTACGAAGACTTCATGCGCCATGTCTACACGCATGGCACGCCCAAGACGGACCGCACCGGCACCGGCACGCGCAGCGTGTTCGGCTACCAGATGCGCTTCGATCTCGCCGAAGGCTTC
>DATBPW010000462.1:0-2154 GCA_036561125.1 Ramlibacter sp.
CGCGCTCGGTGCGCGCACGCTGCTCGTGCTGCCGTCGCGCGTGATCGACCTCGTGCTCGGCATTTTCTTCATGGCGATGATCCCGGTGCGGCAATGGATGCTGCGGCAATCGTGGCGCCTCTCGCGCGGACACATGGCGATCGTCGGCGCTGCAATCGGTTTCGCAACGGGCCTGGTCGTGAGCACCGGGCCCCTGGGCACGCCGTTCTTCCTGATGCACGGCCTGGTGAAGGGCGCGTTCCTCGGTACGGAGGCGATGAGCTCGATCGGCGTGTATGTCGCCAAGGCAGTGACGTTCCGCAGCTTCGGCGCGCTGCCGCTGGACATTCTCGTGCAGGGCCTGATCGTCGGCAGCACGCTGCTCGCGGGCGCGTTCATCGCCAAGCGCTACGTGCGCCAGCTCGACCCGTCGAAGTTCCGCCTGCTGATGGACGGCGTGATGTTCGCCGCGGGCGCGATCATGCTGCTCGCAGCAGCGAATGGATGATCGGCGCGAAGTAGCCTTCGCGCCGGTCAGCCGACCGCGACCACCGACACGTTGTCGACCACGCCCGCGGCGGCGTTGGCGTTCTTCCACACGAACACGTTGCCGCTCGCCACGCCCGCGGGCACCGTGAACGTGATCGACACGCCGGTCGATGCGATCGACGTCACGAGCTGCGTCTGGTTGACCAGCGCGGCGCCCGTCGAGTCCATCAGCTTCACGCCGATGAAGACGCCTTCGGCCGCGGCGGTGATGTTCGCGTTCGAGGTGAGCAGGTACGTCTTGCCGGCCTGCACCTTCCCCGTGATGTCCTGGCCGCATCCGCCCGCCACGTTCGCGTTCACCTGCAGCGCGCCGCCGACGATCGCCGTGTTGCCCCAGTCGGACCAGCCGGACATGCCGCCGGAGAAGTCACCGTTCGTGATGACGTTCGTGCCCGTCGCGGGGGCCGGAGCCGGTGCCGGCGCCGGAGCGGGCGCCGGCGACGGTGCGGGCGAGTTCGACACGGTCCCGGACTTGCCGAGCGGCGACCACCAGTTGCCCGATGCGACCACCATCGACAGCAGTTGCAGCTCGCTGTCGTAGTAGCCCGTCGTCAGGTGCGACGCGTTCCAGTTCCACAGCGCGTCGACGAACGACTGGTAGCCCGGGTCGATGCATGCGCCGGCGCACAGCGGGCCGTGGTAGGCCGGGCTGTTGCCGCCCGTGAGCTGCGCGCCCGCGAGGTTGTAGCCCGTGCCGATCACCGTCACGTCGCCGCCCGCGGCATTCACCTTGGCGCGGAAGAAGTCGACGATGCGCTGCGTGACCGTCTTCCAGCGCGTGTCGCCGGACAGCAGGTAATCGGTCGAATAGCGCCACGGGTTGCGGCACGCGTTCCACCAGAAGTCGTTCTCGTACGCATCGCCATCGCCCATGTAGCCGGGCGACGGGTACGGCGACGTGGTGTTGGTCGCGACGATGAAGTCGGGCATGAGGCCCACGCCCGCCGAGAAGCTCGTCTGCATCAGGTTCGACAGCTGGTAGGCGCGGTCGACCGCGGTGTTCCAGAACGTGTCGCCCGTCGCGGCCGCGAAGGCGCGGAAGTGGCCGATCATGTAGTCGGACGTGCGGCTCACGTCGGCCGTCTTCAGGCCCTTGGTCGTGCCGTCGGGCTTCATGCAGATCGACTTGAGCGCGGCGATCGTGTTCTTGCCTTCCTGCAGGTAGTTCCAGTGGCCCGTGGTCGAGCCCCACTGCTTGTCGGCCATCAGCAGCGCCATCGCGATGTCGAGGTCGCCGTCCAGCGCGTTCCAGCCGCCGCCCGCCGACGTGCCGTTCGCGTAGAGCTGCCAATCCATGAGGTACTTGCCGAGCGGGTCGTACTGTGCGTTGCCGTAGGCATAGCGCGTGCGCACGACGGCGAGCATGCCGTCGAACACGGCGCGCGCGTTGGGATCGTGGCCCGCGAACAGCACAGCCAGCAGCATGCCGTAGCCCATGCCTTCGGACACGGTCATGTAGGTCGTGTTCGAGAACTGCACGGCATAACCGCCGGCGACGACGGAACTGGCGTTGACCACACGCGCGGCCTTCCACGCGTCGTATTGCTTCGTGAGGACCGCGTCCATGGACGAGGTGGACTGCGACGGCTTCGTGCCCGCGACGTACGCAGCGAGGCGCGCGCCGAA
>DATBPW010000463.1:0-6189 GCA_036561125.1 Ramlibacter sp.
CGCCCGCCGCGCCGGACGAACACGGCGTCGAACTCGAGCCCGGCGAGATGTTGATGGTGCTGGCCGCTACAGCCAGCCCATCCACCCGATGATGCCCCCCGCGGCGAGCAGCCACAGCAGGTGCAGGCGCGTGCGCAGCACGACGACCATCGTGGCAATCGTGATCGCCCACGCCGGCCAGTGGCGCACGCTGTAGTCGCGGCCCGTCGCGAGGATCCAGCCCGTCGCGACCAGCAACGCGACCACGATCGGCGCCATGCCCAGCTTGAATGCGCGGACGCCTCGCAGTTCGCGGTTCTCGTGGCCCCAGCGCGCCGCGAAATACGTGAGGGTCGTGCTGGGCAGGATGCAGCCGAGCAGCGCGAGCAGCGCGCCGGCGAACGCGAGGGGCACGCCGCCCGCGTTCAAGCCGACGTTCCAGCCGAAGAGCGCGACGAACAGCACGTTCGGCCCCGGCGCGGCCTGGCCGATCGCGACCGAGGCGCTGAACTGGCTGTCGGTGAGCCACGCGCGCTCGTCGACGAAGTAGCGGTGCATGTCGGGCACCGTCGTGATCGCACCGCCCACCGCCAGCAGCGAGAGCATCGCGAAATGCACGAAGAACGCGAGCCAGTCGGCGGCCGTCATGGCTTCGGCCCCAGCCGCGCCCACGTGATCGCGCACGACAGGCCGCCGAGCGCGAGCAGCACCCACGCGAGCGGCAGCCGCAGCAGTGCGATGCCGGCGAACGTCGCGAGCGCGAAGGCGGCGACCAGCCCGATGCCGATCGGGTGCCGCCGCAACGCGGCCATCAGCTTCAGGCCCGTCGCGGCGATGAGGCCGGCGGCCACGGCGCCCATGCCGCGCAGCGCGCCGGCGACGTGCTCGTTGCCGCCGAGTTTCGAGTACAGCAGCGCGAGCAACAGGATCACGACGAGCGGAAAGAACAGCATCCCGGCGACCGCGGTGATCGCGCCGCGCAGCCCGAAGTAGCGGTGCCCGATCATCAGCGCGAGGTTCACCACGTTGGGCCCGGGCATGATCTGCGCGACGGCCCATTCCTCGACGAATTCCTCGCGCGAGATCCACTGCTTCTTCTCGACGAGTTCGCGCTGCACCACGGCCAGCACGCCGCCGAAGCCTTGCAGCGCGAGGAACGTCATCGACAGGAACAGGTCGGACAGCGACGCCGGCCGGTGCAGGGTCGGCGCGGCGCCGGGCTCGTGCGGCTGGGGCATGCGCGCGATTATCGCGGCGCTGCCGGCGGCGGCCGTGTGGCTAACCACAATCCCCCTGCGACGAGGACGAGCGCCGCATACACGAAAGCGTGCACCGGTTCGCCCAGCAGGGCCCAGCCGAGGACCGCCGCGGTCGGGGGATTGAGCGCGAGGAAGACGGTCACGCGTGTCGGCGCTTCGTGCTTGAGGGCGTACAGCCACGCGAAGTAGCCGATTGCGCTGGACACGCCCACGAACGCGATCGCCGTCCACGCCGTGGCGCTGAATGTGGCCAGGCGCGAGGGCCAGTGTTCCGGCAGCGAAGCGGCGGCGAGGAACACCACCGATGCGAGCATCGCCAGCGCCGAGACGGGCAGGGTGGGATAGCTGCGCAGGTAGGGGCGGTACAGCACGCTGCACGTGGCGCCGAGCGTCGCCGCGGCGAACACCGCGAGCACGCCCCACAAGCCGTGACCCGCCCCCGCGCGCAATTGCGGCGCGATGGACAACGCAACGCCGGCGATCGACACGAGCACGCCGGCCACGAGCGTCGGCGTGATGCGCTCGCGGCCGAGCGCTGCGGAAAAGAGCATCGTCAGCAGCGGGAACAGGCTGAAGACCAGCGCGCCTTCCGCGGCGCCGATGCGCTGCAGGCCGAGGTTCAGCAGTGCGATCAGGATGCCGAACTGCACGATGCCCAGTCCCGCGATGGCGGCGAAGTCGCGCGCGCGGCCGTGCAGCGTCGGCCCGGCATTCCAGTTGCGGCACTCGCGCCACGCGAACGGCGCGAGGCAGGCGAAGCCGATCGCATAGCGCAGCATCGCCAGCGTCAGCGGCGGCACTTCGCCGAGCGCGAGGCGCGAGAACGCGATGCCCGCGCCCACGAGCACGCACGACAGGGCCGCGGCGATCAGCGCGAGGTTGATAGGTCCAGCTCCCAGGTCTCGCTGGTCAGGTGTTTGCCGAACGCGTCGTTGCGTTCCGACTTGACCTTCCTGAAGCCGCGCGAGCGGTAGATGCGCCGCGCCGCGAGCAGGTGGCTTTGCGTCCACAGCACCATCTTGCGATAGCCTTTCGCGCGTGCGAGCGCGATGCACTCATCGGTGAGCCGCGCGCCGAGCCCGAGCCCGCGCGCCTCGGGCGTGAGGATCAGCAGGCGCAGCTTGGCGACGGCCGCCGATTGGCGCACGAGGAAGACCGAACCTGCGCGCTGGCCGTCCACCTCCGCGATCCAGCACTTCTCCCACGCGGGATCGAAGTTCTCGACGAACTTCGCGACGATGCCCGCGACCAGCGCTTCGAATTCGACGCTGTAGCCGAACTCCGACGCATAGAGCTCGCCGTGCTGCTCGACGACCCACCCGAAGTCGCCGGGGCGAGGGTCGCGCAGGACGATCGTGCGCGCGTTTCCTGCCGGCGACTGCGGCTCGAGCAATTGCCGCACCTTCTCCATCGCCGCGATCAGTCCGCTGCGATCGCCGGGCGCCAGCGGGGCCAGCAGCGCGGCGGCTTCGTCGCGCGATTGCTGCTGCAGCGGCGCGAACACGTCGTGCCCGCGCTGCGTGAGCTTCAGCAGGCTTTGCCGCACGTCGGCCGGCGAAGGTGTGCGCGCGAGCCAGGCCTTCGACTCGAACCGGCGCAGGATCCGGCTCAGGTAACCGGCGTCGAGCCGCATGTCGCGCCCGAGCTCCGCCGCGGTCGGCTGGTCGCGATGCGCGAGCTCGTACAGCACGCGCACCTCCGTGAGCGAGAAGTCGCTGCCGAGGTAGGGGTCCAGCACGCCGATGCGGCTGGTGTAGAAGCGGTTGAAACCGCGCAGCGCCTTCACATGCGCGGGCGAGACGGCGGCCTTCGTGGGCATGAGTGACATCGTCAGGCAAATGCTTGACGTAGTCAAGTCAAGTTCGTGGCGGTACCCGGCATCCGGGGACTTGGGCACGTGCGTCGTGCATCGCTCAACACGACGAGCGTGCCCTGGCTCGGGCCGGAGGATGCCCTCCACCCGCAGGTAAAGGAGGAACTTGATCAAGGCGGCGTAGGCCGCCTTGATCGGTGGGGGACACGGAGGGTGGAGGGCATCCTCCGGCCTGAGCCCGCCAACGGCCCTCGCACACGCAGTGAATTGCGGGTGGATCCCGCTACGACAGGGAAGTCAGACCGTCATCCCGCCCGACACCTCGATCACGGCGCCGTTGATGTAGCTGGCTTCGTCGCTGGCGAGGAAGCAATAGACGTTCGCGATTTCTTCGGGCGTGCCGAGGCGGTGCAGCGGCACGCGCTGCTTCATGTCCGCGATCACCTTCTCGGGGATGGTGTCGAGGATGTGCGTCATCACGAAGCCGGGCGCGACGGCGTTGACGCGGATGCCCTTGGGGCCGAGTTCGCGGCTCCACGTCTTGGTGAAGCCGATGACCCCGAACTTGGTCGCGGCATAGTTGGTCTGGCCGAAGTTGCCGTAGATGCCGACGACGGAACTCGCGTTGAGGATCACGCCGCTGCCCTGCGCGACCATCGGGTCGGCGACGGCCTGCGAGCAATGGAACACGCCGCGCAGGTTGACGTCGATCACGCGGTCGAACTGCTCGAGCGTCATCTTCTGCAGGCGCGCGTCCTTGGTGATGCCGGCGTTGTTCACGAGCACGTCGACGCGGCCGAAGCGCTCGATCGTGCCGCGCACCGCGGCGTCGACCATCTCGCGCTGCGTGACGTCCACCACCCAGCCTTGCGCCTGCGCGCCGGCGTCGCGGCACTGGCGCACGGCGTCGTCCACCGCGGTTTGGGACAAGTCCCATATGGCCACCTGCGCGCCTTCACGCGCGAATTTCTGGGCGGTGGCAAGGCCGATGCCTTGCGCGGCGCCCGTCACGATGCAAACCTTGTCCTTCAGGCGGGGAGTCGTCGTCATTGGTGCGGCTGTCGAGGTCAAAGCCGCGACGGTACCACGAGCCCAGCCGTGCCGGCTGACGCGTGTCAATCAGTAGCGCGGCTGGTGCGCCGTGATTGCTTCGCGCACCTTCGATGTGATCGCGAAGCCCGGACCGAAACGCTCCGCGAGTTGCGCCGCGCGCTCGCAGAACTGCTCGATGCCCGTGCCGTAGATGAACTGCATCGCCCCGCCGGTCCAGCCCGGAAAGCCGATGCCGAAGATCGAACCGATGTTGGCGTCGTGCACGGTCGTGAGCACGTTCTCGGCGAGGCAGCGCGCCGTCTCCACCGACTGGCGGTACAGCAGCCGGTCCTTCAGGTCCTGCATGTCCCACGCCACGCCGCGCTTTTCGAAGAGCTCCGCGAGCTTGGGCCACAAGAACTTCCTGGCGCCTTTTTCCTGCGGGTACTCGTAGAAGCCGGCGCCGGCGGCGCGGCCATTGCGGTCGAACTCCTTGACCATGCGCTCCACCAGCAGTTCGCCCGGCGTGGCAATGTACGTTCGCCCCTCGGCGCGATAGTCGGTGCGCGTCTGGTCGAGCACGTGGACCGACAGCGACAGCGCCGTTTCGTCGAGCACCGCGAGCGGACCGACGGGCATGCCGGCCTGGATGCCCGCGTGTTCGATGACCGCCGCGGGGATGCCCTCTCCGAGCATCGCCGCGCCTTCCATCACGAACGTGCCGAACACGCGCGACGTGAAGAAGCCGCGCGAATCGTTCACGACGATCGGGATCTTGCCGATGTGCTGCACGTAGTCGAACGCGCGCGCGACCGTCTCGTCGTCCGTTTCCTTGCCGCGGATGATCTCGACGAGCTTCATCTTGTCGACCGGGCTGAAGAAATGGATGCCGACGAATTTCTTCGGGTCGCGGCTCGCGCTCGCCAGGCCGCCGATCGGCAGTGTGGACGTGTTGCTCGCGAAGAAGCCGCCCGGCGCGAGCATCGGTTCGGCTTCCTGCGTCACCTTGTGCTTCAGCTCGCGGTTCTCGAATACGGCTTCGATGATGAGGTCGCAGCCGCGCAGGTCGTTCGTGGATTCGGTCGGGTGGATGCGCGCGAGCAGCTCCGCCTGGTCGTGCGGGCCCATGCGGCCCTTGTCGACGCGCGACTGCGTGATCTTCGCGCTGTACGCCTTGCCTTTTTCGGCCTTGTCGAGGCTTACGTCCTTGAGCACGGTCTCGACGCCTCGCGACGCCTGCACGTACGCGATGCCGCCGCCCATCATGCCCGCTCCGAGCAGGCCGACCTTGCGCGGCGTGTAGCGCGGCGGCTCTTGCGGCCGCGACTTCCTCGACTTGATCGCGTTCATGTCGAAGAAGAACGTGTTGATCATGTTGCGCGTCACCGGCGACGCGAACAGGCGCGCGAGGTAGCGCGACTCGATGCGCGTCGCGGTGTCGTAGTCGACCAGCGAGCCTTCGACCATCGCCGCCAGCGCGGCTTCGGGCGCGGGGTACAGGCCGCGCGTCTTCTGCCGCAGCATCGCCGGCGCCACTGCGATCATTCCCGCGATCTTCGGGTTCGCTGCCGTGCCGCCCGGCATCCGGTAGTTCTTGTCGTCCCAGGGCTGTTGCGCAGTCGGGTGCTGCGCGATCCACGCGAGCGCGGCGGGCCTCAGCCCGGACGCATCGGGAACGAGCTCGTGCACCACGCCCATCTCGAGCGCCTCTCGCGGCGAGAACAGTTTCGCCTCGACGAGGTACGGCTGCGCGCCGACCAGGCCGAGCAAGCGCGTCATCTTCGTGATGCCTGTCGCGCCGGGAATGAGGCCCAGGTTGACTTCGGGTGTGCCGAACTGGATTTTCGGGTCGTCCACCGCCACACGGTAGTGGCCGACCAGCGCGACTTCCCAACCGCCGCCCAGGGCGTGGCCATTGAGCAGGCTCACCACCGGCTTGCCGAGGGTCTCGAGCGTGCGGAAGTTCTTCTTCATCCGCTCGACCGATTCGAAAATCTTCGGCGCATCGGAAGGCTGCACGCGCATCGTCGACTTGAGGTCGGCGCCCGCGAAGAAGGTCGGCTTGCCCGACGCGAGCACGATGCCGCGGATCGCGTCCTTGTCCTT
>DATBPW010000464.1:0-1624 GCA_036561125.1 Ramlibacter sp.
GCACCCGCGCGACCGCGGCCTTGATGAAGTACGCCAGCTTGAGCGCATCGCCGCTGCGCCACGGGCCCTCCACGATGAAGCGCATCAGGGGAGTTTCATGCCGGGCGACCACGACGAGGTTCATACGCACTGCTCAGGTAACACAGCGCGAGAGTGCCACACCGTTGTGTAGCCGCGCGGGTCACAAACGCATCAGTGGTTGCGAAGCGTGACGGCCGGGCTGCGGTCAGCCGGCGCGCATCAGCGGCTGCAGCATCGACACGCGGTTCTTCTCGGTGTCGAAGAACGAGACGTAGTCGCCGACGCCGGGAATGGCCATCGGCTCGCCGAGCGTCTCGCCGCCGTTGTCGTTGACCTTCTTCATCGATGCGCGGATGTCCTGGACCGCGATCACCACCGACGGATATTGCGCGGGCCAGTCGGCGCGGCGCGGGTAGAAGCCGCCGCCGATCGCGCCGGCCGCCGCGTCCGGGCGCGACGGGCCGCCGGGCTTCGCGGTGGTCGCGAGCACGTAGTTGCCCATGTCCTCGCCGAGGACCTGCAGTTCCCAGGCGAACACGCCGCGGTAGAACTTCACCATGCGCTCGCGATCGTCGTAGGGCATTTCGAAGTGCACGACTGGATCCATGTTTCCTCCTATGACGAACGTCCGTCGAAGTGCGTGACGGGAATCTTCGCGAGGTCGATCCCCTCGATGCAGCGGATGTTGATCGCCGCCGTGGGCTGGCCCGTCTTCGGGTTCACCGCTTCCGCATAGGGATGGATGCCGCACGTGAGGCAGAAGCGATGCCGGATCACGTGCTTGTTGAACAGGTACGTCGAAGCGTTCTCGTCCGGCGTCTTCAGGTGGAACTGCGCCGTGGGCACGAACCACAGCAGCGAGCCCTTGCGCTGGCACATCGAGCAGTTGCAGGCGAGCGCCTTGTCGATCTCGCCTTCCACTTCGAAAGCCACCATGCCGCAATGGCAACTCCCTGTGTACTTCATCGTTCTCTCCTGGCCGTTGATGCTGGACATCCAGCGTACCGGCCGTCGACGCCCTGTCAAGCGCGCGAGCTGTAGGGCTGCGCCGACGCGGTAACGCGCGGCTCACTGCCTCGACGTTCCTGCCGCCCGCGCTTATGTTCGATGCAGGAACAACAACCCCACGAGGACAGTCGCGATGCTGCGCAAGCTCATCCTGCTCACGATCACTTCGGCGCTCGCGAAGATGGCGTACGGCCAGTGGCGCGCCAGCCGGATGCGCTCGCCGTTCCCGACGTCGAAGCGCCCGCCGGAAGGCTACGGCGAAGGCTGAAGCGCCCGCGTGCCTCAACGCCCGCCGATGCCCATCGCGCGGGAGATCACCTCTTTCATGATCTCGTTCGTGCCGCCGTAGATGCGCTGCACGCGCGCATCGGCGTACGCGCGCGTCACCGGGTATTCCCACATGTAGCCGTAGCCGCCGTGCAGCTGCACGCACTCGTCCATCACCTTGCATTGCAGGTCGGTGGTCCAGTACTTCGCCATGCTCGCCGTCGCGGTGTCGAGCTTGCTTGCGCCGAGCAGCTCGAGACATTTGTCGACGAACACCCGGCCGACCTGCACTTCCGTCTGCAGCTCCGCGAGCTTGTAGCGCGTGTTC
>DATBPW010000465.1:0-2612 GCA_036561125.1 Ramlibacter sp.
GGCGCTTCGAGCAGCGCCGATCGCACGCGGCTGGTGGATGCGTCGCAGCTGCTGCATCGCTACACCGTGCCGCTGGTCGATGCGTTCCCGAAGATGCTGCGCGAGGAGATCGCCAACGCGGCCACCGGCAGCCGCGCCAAGGCATTCAGCTTCGACTCGCTGGAGCTCATGGCCGAAGACCAGGTCGACGACACCGTGGAACTCGTGCGCGGCCAGCAGGCGGTGATTTCTGTCGTCGAGCCCGACCTGGTCCAGATCAATGCGCTGGTGAGTGCGCTGCAAGGCCACGACCAGGTGCAGGCCGGGACGAACCCGCTGCGCCCGGAGGTCTGGGTGAAGTCGCTGCATCGCGCGCTCGGCAGCGCCACGGGCGTGTCGGTGCCCGTGCGTGCGTTGTGGATGCAGCACCTGTGCCCGGCGTTCGGGCCGCAGCTCGCGGCGCTGTACCGCAAGCTGGCGCAGGACCTGATGATGCAAGGCGTCGCGGCCGCGGCGTTCGCCGTGTCCGCACCCAAGCACGAGAAGCGGCGCGACGCCGAAGCCGCGCAGTTCAACTTGCGCGACTTGAAGCGCCTGCTGGTGAGCGCGTCGCAGGAGGAAGGCGACACGCAGGGCATGACCCGCCCCGGGGGCGAGACGCTCAACGGCATGACGGTGCCCGCGGCGATGGAAGCGCTGCAGGGCATGAACCGCATGGACGACGTCGTGCGCCGCATGCAGGAGCGCTGGCGCTCGGGCGTGTGGCACGGCGAGCGCGCGACGCAGCCCGCCGACCTGGGCAGCATGGAGTATTCGCCGGCGCAGACGCTCGCGCGCGAGGTGGTGCACCAGATGGTCGAGAACATCGCGTCGGACGAGCGCCTGCTGCCCGACGTGCAGCACCTGCTGCGCCGCCTGGAGCCCGCGCTGATGCACCTCGTGCAGCGCGACCAGCGCTTCTTCAGCGACCGCACGCATCCGGCGCGCCAGCTGCTCGAGGAGATCACGCAGCGCAGCCTGGCGTGGTCGAAGCAGAACATGGGCGGGTTCGACGAATTCATGGCGCCGCTGCAGGACACGGTGCAGTTGCTCTCGGGCATGGGCGACCTCGATGCGGAGCCGTTCGATTTCGCGTTGCAGGCGCTGCGCCAGAGCTGGTCCGACGCCGAAGAGCGCGCGCGCCAGAAGCGCGCCGCGGTCGCACGCGCGCTGATCAAGGCCGACGCGCGCAATCACGCAGTGGCGTCCATCGTGCCCGCGCTGCGCGAGCGGCCCGACATCGCGGCCGCGCCGCTGGAGGTGCGGCGCTTCGTGCTCGGGCAGTGGGCGCACGTGATGGCGGCCGCCAAGCTGGCTTCGCCGAATGAGCAGGACCCGGGCAGCTACGAAGCGCTGATCAACGACATCGTGTGGAGTTCGCAGCCGCGCCTGGCCGCGCAGAACCTCGGGCGCCTCAAGGCGATCTCCGCGGTGGTGCTGGAGCAGGTGCGCGCCGGCCTCGCGTCGATCGGCGCATCGGCGGCGGACTCCGAGCCGTTCATCGCCAGCCTCGCGGACGCGCATGCGCGCGCGCTGCGCGGCGACGTGCGCGAAGACGCCGCGCCGCAGCGCGCCCCCAGCGATCGGATCGACTGGCAGGAGGACGCGGTGCCGTGGCTGTCGCCCGAGGAAGTGCAGGATTCGCAGATCATGCAGTCCACCGATTTCGCGCCGACCGACCGGCTGCAGCGCGCGACAGGGTCAGGCCGGCCCGTGCCGGAAGTGGCCGTCGGCCAGTACATCGAGGTGATGGCGCGCGGGTCGTGGTCGCGCTGGAAGCTCGTGTGGGCTGCCCCGCACGGCACGATGCTGATGTTCAGCGACGCGGGCGGGCGGCCCGAATCGGTGACGCGCGCCACGCTGCGGCAGATGTTCGAATCGGGGACCGCCCGCACGCTTGCGGGCAGGAGCGTCGTCGACCGGGCGCTCGACGGCGTCGCGCAGACTGCGCTGGACAACAGCACCCGGCCCGCGCCGCTCGAGCTGCGTCAATCACCCATGTGATGCCACTGCTCTTCGGGCAGCGCGCGCACGAACTGCAGGGCCGTCTCCACCATGCCGTGGCCGCCGGCCCAGTCGATCACGTTGCGGAACATCAGGCGCTTGGCCAGCGACGTGGTGGTCTTCCATTCGGTGGCGGGCAGCATCGGCGGCAGCACGTCGGCCGGGCTCTTCGGCGGTGGCGCCGCACCGCGCAGCATCGCGTCGAGCTCGCGCCACTTCGTCGGCATGGGGCACACGCGGTTGTTGCGGCGTGATTCCTCGATCAACTTCTCCAGGCCGGAGGCGCCGGCCGAAGGCGCGCGGCGCACCTGCACGGCACCCGGCGGCTGGCTGTTCGTCCGCATCGACGGCACGGACGACACTTCACCGGGCTTCGTGACCGGCACCGTGTCGGCGTAGTGCTTGTCCGCCTTCTCGTTCAACTCGTGCCACGTCGCCCACATCGTGTCCGTGTTCTTCTCGGACACCTCGGGCTGCGGGATCGGCTCGAACGCGTCGTACGGCGGCAGCGTGTCGGGGCTGCGCTGCACCGGCGGCGCGGGCGGCGAGGGCTCCTTTTTTTTCTTCGGATCGTTCATGGCGCGGGACCT
>DATBPW010000466.1:0-2548 GCA_036561125.1 Ramlibacter sp.
GTTCGTGAAATCCACCCAATAAGAATTGGTCGTGCCGGCGCGGCCGGCATCGCTGTACCGACGGAGTGTTGTTCCCATGCTGATGCCCACCGCCCGCCCGCTCGGCGAGCTCGAGAACCCTGCCGAATTCATCCCGCGCCACATCGGCATCGGCGCCTCCGACGAAAAGCACATGCTGTCCGTGATCGGCGAGGCGTCGCGGCGCGCGCTGGTGGACGGCATCGTGCCGCGTTCCATCGCACGGCGCGACGCGATGAAGCTGCCGCCGCCCGCGACCGAAGCGCAGGCGCTGGCGGACTTGCGCGCCATCGCCAACCGCAACCAGGTCTTCAAGAGCTTCATCGGCCAGGGCTACTACGGCACGTTCACGCCGCCGGTGATCTTGCGCAACGTGCTCGAGAACCCCGCCTGGTACACGGCGTACACGCCCTACCAGGCCGAGATCAGCCAGGGCCGCATGGAAGCGCTCGTCAACTTCCAGACGATGGTGTGCGACCTGACGGGCATGGCGATCGCGAACGCGTCGATGCTCGACGAGGCCACGGCCGCCGCCGAAGCGATGACGCTGGCCAAGCGCAGCGTCAAGAGCAAGAGCGATGTCTTCATCGTCGCGGGCGACGCGCATCCGCAAACGATCGAAGTGATCCGCACGCGCGCGAAGCCGCTGGGGATCGAGCTCAAGTTCGCGTACTCCGGCGAGGAATGGGCACAGCTGCTCCAGGGCGACTACTTCGCCGTGTTCGCGCAGTACCCGGCGACCAGCGGCCAGATCCACGACATGCGCGCGGACGTTCCGGTGGTGCATGCGAAGCAGGCGGCGTTCATCGTGGCCGCGGACCTGCTGGCCCTCACGCTGGTCGCGCCGCCGGGCGAGTGGGACGCCGACATCGTGTGCGGCACCACGCAGCGCTTCGGCATGCCGATGGGCGCCGGCGGCCCGCATGCCGCGTTCCTCGCGTGCCGCGACGAATTCAAGCGCTCGCTGCCGGGCCGGCTCGTGGGCGTGAGCGTCGACACGCACGGCAACCCCGCGTACCGCTTGGCGCTGCAGACGCGCGAGCAGCACATCCGCCGCGAGAAGGCCACGTCGAACATCTGCACGGCCCAGGTGCTGCCCGCGGTGGTCGCGAGCATGTACGCCGTGTACCACGGGCCGCAGGGCCTCAAGCGCATCGCGCAGCGCGTCGCGAGCTACACCGCGATCCTCGCGAAGGGCCTCGAGCAACTCGGCTGCGACACGCGGCTGGAGCACGGCGCGTTCGACACGCTGTCGCTGCACACGGGCGAAGACACGAAGGGGCTCATTGCGCGGGGCCACTCGATGCGCGCCAACCTGCGCGAGTCGTGGCCCGGCTACATCTCGATGTCGCTCGACGAAACCACCACGCGTGCGGACGTCGAGCTGCTCTGGAAGATCTTCGCCAGGCCGAACCAGCAATTGCCCGACATCGCGAAGTTCGAGAAGGGCGTCGATTCGCTCGTGCCCGGGGCGCTGCGCCGCACCAGCGACTTCCTCACGCACCCGGTGTTCAACACGCACCACTCCGAAACGGGAATGCTGCGTTACATGCGTTCGCTGTCGGACAAGGACCTCGCGCTCGACCGCTCGATGATCCCGCTGGGCAGCTGCACGATGAAGCTCAACGCGACGAGCGAGATGATCCCGATCACCTGGCCCGAGTTCGCGCACGTGCACCCGTTCGCGCCGGCCGACCAGCTGCAAGGCTACGCCGAGCTCGACGCGCAACTGCGCGAGTGGCTGTGCCAGGCCACGGGCTACGCGGGCATCAGCCTGCAGCCCAACGCGGGCTCACAGGGTGAATACGCGGGCCTGCTGGCGATCAAGGCGTGGCATGAGAGCCGCGGCGACACGCATCGCAATATCTGCCTGATCCCGTCGTCGGCGCACGGCACCAACCCGGCGAGCGCACACATGGCGGGCCTCGAGGTGGTCGTGACCGCGTGCGACGCGAACGGCAACGTGGACATGGACGACCTGCGCGCGAAGTGCGAGCAGCACAAGGACCGGCTCGCCTGCGTGATGATCACCTACCCGAGCACGCACGGCGTCTTCGAGATGCAGGTGAAGGAGCTGTGCGAACTCGTGCACGAGCATGGCGGCCGCGTGTACGTCGACGGCGCGAACATGAACGCGCTCGTGGGCGTCGCTGCGCCGGGCGAGTTCGGCGGCGACGTGAGCCACCTGAACCTGCACAAGACGTTCTGCATTCCGCACGGCGGCGGCGGCCCGGGCGTCGGGCCGGTGTGCGTCGTCGAGGACCTCGTGCCGTTCCTGCCCGGGCACGAGTCCGGCGGCATCAAGGGCCACGCCGTCGGTGCGGTGTCCGCTGCGCCGCTCGGCAACGCCGCGGTGCTGCCGATCAGCTGGATGTACTGCCGCATGATGGGCGCCGAGGGCCTGAAGCTCGCCACGGAGACGGCGATCCTCTCGGCCAACTACATCAGCGCGCGCCTGCGCGATCACTACCCGACGCTGTACGCCAGCGCCAACGGCCACGTCGCGCACGAGTGCATCCTCGACCTGCGC
>DATBPW010000467.1:0-1935 GCA_036561125.1 Ramlibacter sp.
GATCTAGCGACGCCTGTTTCCTCCCCGATGCGGCCGCCCTCGGGCGGCCGCTTTGTTACAAATGTGCAAAGGGACTTGGCAAGCGTTGAAACTCGGTGTTACGATATGTTTCTGGAGGCGACTGCATGTCCGTTCCCGTCATGCGCATGGGTCTCGTCGGTTTTGCCGACGAGAGGCAACTGCGCAACCTCCTCGCGACGCGGAACCGCAATCTCCAATGGGAATGCTCGCAGTTCATGGACGCCGACGCGCTGTGGCTCAACGGCGAGAACGCACAGCCGCTGCGCGGGAACATGGTGCGCATTCCTTCGCCCGACCCCGAGCGCAGCGCGACGATCCTGAACCTGAAGGAAATCGATCGGCCGACCGCGTTCACGTTGCCGATCGGCAATGACTACTTCACGCCGCCGCTCGCGTTCGATCCGCACCGCGTCGAGCAGGTCGCGGACGTGCTCGGGCAGTTCGAGTCCGAGTTGCTCGCCACCGCAGTGGACCTCACGCTCGCCGCCGCGATCTCGGCGCGCCGGCACGACCTTTCTTCCGAGAGCTACCACCTCAACGTGCACGGCAAGCTGGTCGCGATCTTCAGCGTCACGGGCCAGATCGGTTTCGCGCCGCAGCTCACGCCGCATGATCTCGCGCAGGCCGAATGGGCCGGGCGGCCCGCGGCCGGCGCCGACCTGCCCGCGCACTTCCGCCGCACGACGATGTCCCACATCATGTGGAACTACGTGATGCGCAACGTGGACGACCTGCTGCCTTCGCGCTACCGTCGGGGCACGATGTACTGGCGCCGCATGCCCGCGGTGCCGGCGAAGTGGGTGCGCGAGGAGCACATGATGCTGATCTCGATCCTCTCGACGGGGCCGCAGACGGTCGGCAGCCTCGTCGACCAGACGGGCCTGGCCGAGGAGAGCGTGTGCCAGTTGCTCGCGGCGCTGTATTTCGGCGGCAGCCTGACGACGGACCCGCGCAAGGCCGGCCCCGCGCGCGCAGCCGGCGAGAAGTTGCGCACCGATGAGGAGTGGCCGAGCAGCATCATGAGCTCGTTCGTGTCCACCGTGCCGCCGCGGCCCGGCAAGCCGCCTACCTCGGACATGCCGACGGTGCCGGCGCCGCTGGAAGAGCCGCGCAGGAAATAGCTCACGCTGCAATGACCGGCATCCACGACGAGAACGACACGGGCGGCACACGCCAGCCCCCGCATGTGCTGGCCGCCTGGATCCGCGACCAGGTCGCCGACCTGAACGACGGGCAGGTGAGGCGGCTCGCCGAGTTGCAGGTGCAGTTGCAGGTCAGCGCATTCGATTGGGATGCGCCCGTCCTGTCCCAGTCGGTTGCATCGCTGCGGGCGGCCGGCCGCGAATTGCGGCTCGACGACCTGCGGCATGGCTGGCTGGCGCGCCAGCTCGGCAAGCACAAGCCCGCCTATGAGCGCTTCGCCGCCGCGCACGAACGCATCATGGAGTGCGCGCAGTCGCTCAAGTCGGAATCGGCGCAGCTCGCGACCGCGTACAAGCCGCACGCGGCCGCGTTGAAGCGCATCCTGCTGGAGCTGCAACTCGATTGCAAGATGCTGCAGACCGAAGTGGAGCGCGGCGTGACCTGGCTGCAGGACATGTGCCTGCAGATCAATGCGCAGCGCCAGGAGGGCGGCGCGCGCGCGCAGCTGGCGCCGCTCGCGCAAGCGGCGCAGGCTTACACGCAGGAGTTCAAGCGCCTCGAGGCGATCGCCGGCATCGCGCGCGACCTCGGCGTGCGCATGCAGGGGCTGCTGGATCGGCGTGCGGCGCTGCTGGACATGGTCAAGCGCGATTCCGAGAAGTTCGACAACTCGTGGGCGCGCGTCGTCGGCAAGATCGCCGCCGGCGTCGAGGCCGGGCGCGAGTCGATTCCCGGCACGGGCCCCGCAGCGGAGGAGCACGACCAGTTCAT
>DATBPW010000468.1:0-2709 GCA_036561125.1 Ramlibacter sp.
AACGACGCCAGCGGGAAATCGCCGCTCACGCCGCCGCCGCCGTGCGCCTGGATCGCCCAGTCGATCACTTGCAGCGCCATGTTGGGAGCGACCACCTTGATCATCGCGATCTCGGTGCGCGCGGCCTTGTTGCCGGCCACGTCCATCATCCACGCCGCCTTGAGCGTGAGCAGGCGCGCCATGTCGATGCGGCAGCGCGCTTCGGCGATGCGCTCCTGCGTGACGCTTTGCTGCGCGATCGACTTGCCGAACGCCACGCGCGACAACGACCGTTTGCACATCAGCTCGAGCGAGCGCTCGGCCAGGCCGATCAGGCGCATGCAGTGGTGGATGCGCCCGGGGCCGAGGCGGCCCTGCGCAATCTCGAAGCCGCGGCCTTCGCCGAGCAGGATGTTGCCCGCCGGCACGCGCACGTTGTCGAAGAACATCTCGACGTGGCCGTGCGGCGCGTCGTCGTAGCCGAACACCGTGAGCGGCCGCACGATGCGCACGCCCGGCGCGTCCGCCGGCACGATGATCATGCTCTGCTGCGAATGCTTCGGCCCTTCCGGGTCGGTCTTGCCCATCGTGATGAATACCTTGCAGCGCGGATCGGCCGCGCCGGAGATCCACCACTTGTGGCCGCTGATGACGTAGTCGTCGCCCTGGCGCTCGATGCGCGTGGCGATGTTGGTGGCGTCGGACGACGCGACCTCGGGCTCGGTCATCGCGAACGCGGAGCGGATCTCGCCTTCGAGCAGCGGCTTGAGCCAGCGCGCCTTGATCTCCGCGGAGCCGTAGCGCGCGATCGTTTCCATGTTGCCCGTGTCGGGCGCCGAGCAGTTGAAGACTTCGCTGGACCACGGCACGCGTCCCATGATCTCGGCGAGCGGCGCGTATTCCGAGTTCGTGAGGCCCGCGCCGTGATAGCCCGACGCCTCGGCCGTGTCTTTCGGCAGGAACAGGTTCCACAGGCCGGCGTTGCGCGCCTTCGGCTTGAGCTTCTCGATCGTCTGCAGCGCGGACCAGCGCTTGCCGGCCGCGGTGTTCGCGGCGAGCTCGGCTTCGTACTCCTTCTCGGCCGGGTAGATGTAGTCGTCCATGAACTTCAGGAGCCGCGCGCGCAGTTCCTGGGTCTTGGGGGAGTACTCGAATTCCATCGTCTTTCCTTTGTCACGCCTTCTCGGCGAATTGCCATGCGAGCCGCGCCATCGGTCGCGCGCTGGCGCCCGAAGCCGCGGCCTGTGCGTTGGAGGCCGTTCCCATTTCCACGCGCTTGGCGATGCCCTGCAGGATCGCGGCGATGCGGAACATGTTGTAGGCCATGTAGAAGTTCCAGTCCGCCTTGAGCGCTTCGGGCGTCGCGAGGCCCGTGCGCTCGCAATAGCGGCGGATGTATTCGTCTTCGGGCGGGATGCCCAGCGCCGCGAGGTCGAGCTCGCCGATGCCGCGGAACGATCCGTGCGGGATGTGCCACGCCATGCAGTGATAGCTGAAGTCGGCGAGCGGATGGCCGAGCGTCGACAGCTCCCAGTCGAGCACGGCGATGATGCGCGGCTCGTTCGCGTCGAACATCAGGTTGTCGAGGCGATAGTCGCCGTGCACGATCGAGACCTTGCTCTCGTCGCGCGCCGCGGCCGGGATGTGCTGCGGCAGCCACTCGACGAGCTTTTCCATCTCGGGAATGGGCTGCGACATCGGGCCCGCGCCGTCGGCGGACATCTTGTACTGCTTGGACCAGCGGCCGATCTGGCGGTCGAAGTAGTTGCCGGGCTTGCCGTAGCTAGCGAGCCCGCGCTCGGCGAACTTCACCGTGTGCAGCGCCGCGATCACGCGGTTCATCTCGTCGTAGATCTCGCCGCGTTGCGCCGGTGTCATGCCGGGCAGCGCCTGGTCCCACAGCACGCGGCCCTGCTTGAACTCCATCACGTAGAACGCGCGGCCGATCACCGACTCGTCCTCGCACAGGCAGTACATCCGCGGCACGGGCACATCGGTGCCCGCGAGGCCGCTCATCACCGCGAATTCGCGCTCCACCGCGTGGGCCGAAGGCAGCAGCTTCGCGACGGGGCCGGGCTTGGCGCGCATCACGTAGCTGCGTGAAGGGGTCGAGAGCTTGTAGGTCGGGTTGGATTGGCCGCCCTTGAACATCTCGACGGTGAGCGGGCCGGCGAAGCCCTCGAGATGGTGCGACAGCCACGCTTCGAGCGCGGCGGCGTCGAACTTGTGCTGTTCGGAGACCGGGCGGGTGCCGACGAAATGGTCGAATTCGCTCATGCGCGGTCCTGATTGTCCGCTTCGATGATGCGCATCAGCGCATCGCGGTTGCGCACCACGAGCCCGCCCGGCTCGATGCGGATCACTTCCTCGCGTTCCATCGCCTTCAGTTCCTGGTTGACGCGCTGGCGCGATGCGCCCAGCAATTGCGCCAGCTCTTCCTGCGCCAGCTGCAGGCCGATGCGCATCTCGCGCCCGTCCGCCAGCGATGGCACGCCGTAGCTGCGCACGAGGTGCGTCAACTGTTTCGCGAGGCGCGCGCGCAGCGGCAGCGTGTTCAGGTCCTCGATCAGGCCGAACATCTGCCGCAGGCGGCGCGCCTGCAGGCGCAGCAGCGCCTCGTACAGCTCCACGTGCTGCGACAAGACCTTCTTGAAGTCGCCGCGCGAGACCGACAGCAGCGTCGTGTCGCCATGCGCGAACGCGTCGTGCGTGCGCCGGTCGCCGTCGAAG
>DATBPW010000469.1:0-2497 GCA_036561125.1 Ramlibacter sp.
CCGCTCTTCACGATCTTCCTTCATCTCCCTCGACACCCGCCCCGCGCTGTCGGACAGCATGCTCTCCTCGCGCTGCCGGCGCTGGTCCGCGAGCACGCGCTGCGTCGACGCGTCGCGGTGGTACACGCGCACGCCGGGCAAGCTGGGTGTGCCGCCGGCGGTGTCGCGGTCCTCGACCTCGATCGCGCCGCATTCGTGCAGCGTCACCGCGGCGCTCTCCGCCTCGTTGTCATCGTCCGCATCGACGATCACCACGGAGTGGCCGCGCTCCATCGCGTTGCCGTACGCGCCCGCCGCGCGCTCGCCGTGGTCCTTGCCGAACAGGCTCACGAAGAATCGCCCGAGCGAATCGAGCACGCCGCGATCCGGCGCCGGCACGTCGGGGCCGGCTTCGCGCAGGTGCACTTCGTCGTGGCGGAAGCCCGACTGCACGAGCCGGTTCACCGCCTTGCGCGCCGCCATGCGGTCGTCGAATACGCTGATGAGTGTCTGCATCCTTGGCTCCTTCATCCGCTGGATTCTTCCGGCGCGCGCCGTGCGGCACCTGTAGTCGGTGCGCGGCAGAGCGGGTCGGCGGTGGACTACCGAAGCTCAGGCGCGCAAAATGCGGCCCCATGATCGAAAAGCACATCGACATCCCCACCGCCGACGGCGCGATGAACACGTTCGTCGCTTACCCGGAAGAGAACGCGCCCTTCCCCGTGGTGCTGTTCTACATGGACGCGCCCGGCAAGCGCGAGGAGCTGCACGACATGGCGCGGCGCCTGGCCAGCGTGGGCTACTACGTCGTGCTGCCCAACCTGTACTACCGCCGCACGCGCGACTACTGGCTGAAGGAGCGCACGCCCGAGAACATGGCGGTGATGTTCGGGCACATGCACGCGACGACGATCCCGATGGTCGTCAGCGACACGGATGCGATGCTGAAGTTCGTCGACGCTCAGCCCGAGGCGAAGCGCGGCATGGTCGGCGCGGTGGGCTACTGCATGAGCGGGCCGTTCGTCGTGGCGGCGGCTGCGGCGTACCCGGACCGCATCGCGTGCATCGCGTCGATCCACGGCGCGAACATGGTCAATGAGGACGCCAACTCGCCGCACAAGCTCGTCGCGAAGGTGAAGTGCGAGAGCTACTTCGCATGCGCCGAGACGGACAAGTGGGCGCCCAGGAGCGACATCGACATCCTCGAGCGCGCGCTCAAGGATGCGAAGGTGCCTCATCGGATCGAGTGGTACCCGGGCGCGGAGCACGGCTTCGTGTTCCCGCTGCGCGCCGGCATCTTCCACAAGCCCAGCGCCGAGCGGCACTGGGAGCGGCTGTTCGATTTGTTCAAGCGCAACTTGCCAAAGTAGTCCTACAGCACCGCGCTCGCGCTCGCCGCACGATGAAGTGATCCAACTTCATCGGAGAACGCCATGTCCGACGACAAGACCAAGAGCGGCGGCCAGGACCGCGAGCGCATCAACGTGCACCAGGACTACGAACTGCGCGACTGGGCCAAGAGCATGAACACCACGCCCGAGCGGATCAAGGAAGCCGTGCAGGCGGTGGGCGATCGCGCGGAGAAGGTGCGCGAGTATTTGCGCGGCAAGTGAATTGCCATCCCGGCGCACGCCGGGATCGTCGGCGCTGGAACACACGCGCGGCAACAACCGCCAACGACCCCGGCCTTCGCCGGGGTGACATCGGCTAGTCACTCACCGCCGGCTCCGTCCACTGCGCATCCGTCTTGCGCCGGAAGATCGAGAACGTGCCGCTCGATTTGGAGACCAACTGGTCGCCGTTGCGAATGGTCGCCTCGAGGCTGGCGATGCTCTTGCCCTTGTTCAAGAGGGTCGCGTCGCACACCAGCGTGCCGTCGAAGACCGGCTTGAAATAGCCGATCTTGATTTCGATGGTCGCACAGATCTCACCCGGCTCCAGCGAGTTATAGAGCGCAGCCCCCATCGCGGTGTCCGCAAGCGTGAAAAGTACACCGCCATGCGCCACGCCCGTGCCGTTGCGATGCTGGTCCGCGATGGTGAGGGAGCAGCGCGCATGGCCTTGCGCCACTTCGTCGACGCTCAAGCCGACGTGCTTGACGAAGCGGAACTTGTTCTTCTTGTCGTCGGCCATCGCGTGAAAATTGTCAGAAGCCGGCGGCCAGGCCGTCGCGCCGCGGGTCGGACGCGGCCACATAGCCTTCCTTGCCCGGGTCGCCCGCACGCCAGATGAACTGGCCCGCGCCGAAGTCCTGGTAGTTGTCGTTGATCACATCGACCTTGTGGCCGCGCGCGATCAGCTCCTGCACCGTGGCCGCGTTCATGCGGCCTTCGACGTTGATCTCCAGCCCCGCATTGAAGCGCCAGCGCGGCGCATCGCACGCGGCCTGCGGCTGCTGCTTGTAATCGAGCATGCGCACGAGCGTCTGCATGTGCCCTTGCGGCTGCATGTTGCCGCCCATCACGCCGTACGACATCACCGGCTGGCCGTCCTTGGTGAGGAACGCCGGGATGATCGT
>DATBPW010000470.1:0-1760 GCA_036561125.1 Ramlibacter sp.
GGTCGTTCAGCACGAACACGTCGCCGGGCGACATGCGGCCCGCGTTCTCGCGGATCACGGTCTTGATCGATTCGCCCATCGAGCCCAGGTGCACGGGCATGTGCGGCGCGTTGGCGATCAGGTTGCCGTGCGCGTCGAACAGCGCGCACGAGAAGTCCAGGCGCTCCTTGATGTTCACCGAGTACGCGGTGTTCTGCAATTGCAGGCCCATCTGCTCGGCGATGTTCATGAACAGGTTGTTGAACACCTCGAGCAGCACCGGGTCGACGCGCGTGCCCGCCGCGAAACGTTCCGTGCGCGGCACTCGCCGCTCCAGCACGATGTGGTCCAGCGCGGTGAGCTGCGCTTCCCATCCTGGCTCGACGACGGTCGTGGCGTTCTTCTCCGCAATGATCGCCGGCCCCGCAATCACGTCGCCGGGCCGCAGGTCTTCGCGCACGACGAGTGCCGCCTCATGCCACTGCCCGCCGGAATACATCCGCACGGTTTCGCGCCGCGGCACGTCGCGCTTCCCGTGAACCGGCAGGCGCGGCTCCGTGGGTGCATCGCCGGGGACGATCGCCTCGACCGACACCGCCTCGACCATCATCGCCTTGCCCTGCATCAGGAACGAGAAGCGCTGGCGGTACGCGGCTTCGAAGCCCGCGACGATCGTCGCGAGGTCGCCGAACGGCACGACGAGCGCCGAGTCGCTGCCCTGGTAGCGCACGTGCACGCGCCGCTTGACGATGACGTCGCCCGAATTCGCCTGCTGCTTCTGCAGCTCGGACCGCGCCGCGGCGGCGAGTTCATCGAGCTTGGCGCTCACGGCGGCCATCGACGCCGCGTCGAGCGGCAACTCGATCGACTGCTCGCGGATCGCGTTCTGGTCCGCCAGGCCCATGCCGTACGCCGACAGCACGCCCGCGAGCGGATGCACGAACACGCGCGTCATCGCGAGCGCGTCGGCCACGAGGCACGCATGCTGACCGCCCGCGCCGCCGAAGCACTGCAGCGTGTAGCGCGTCACGTCGTAGCCGCGCGCGACCGAGATCTTCTTGATCGCGTTCGCCATCTGCTGCACGGCGATGTCGATGAAGCCCTCGGCCACTTCCTCCGCGCTGCGGCCGGTCTTCTGCGCGAGCTCCGCGAACTTCGCCTTCACGACGTCGCCCGACAGCGGCTCGTCCGCATTCGGCCCGAACACCTTCGGGAAGTAGCGCGGCTGGATCTTGCCCACCATGACGTTCGCATCGGTGACGGCCAGCGGCCCGCCGCGGCGATAGCTCGCGGGCCCGGGGTTGGCGCCCGCGCTGCGCGGGCCCACGCGAAAGCGCGAGCCGTCGAATTCCAGGATCGAGCCGCCGCCCGATGCGACGGTGTGGATGCTCATCATCGGTGCGCGCATGCGCACCCCTGCCACCTGCGTCTCGAACTCTCGCTCGAACTCGCCCGCGAAGTGCGAGACGTCGGTCGACGTGCCGCCCATGTCGAAGCCGATCACCTTCACCGCGTGCCCGCCGAGCTGCGCCGTATCATTCCCAAAGGCCAGCTGCGCTGTCCGTGCCATGCCGACGATGCCGCCGGCCGGCCCGGACAGGATCGCGTCCTTGCCCTGGAATGCGTGCGCGTCCGCCAGCCCGCCGGACGATTGCATGAAGAACAGCTTGACGCCGGGCATCTCGCCTGCGACCTGGTCCACGTAGCGGCGCAGGATCGGCGAGAGATACGCGTCCACCACGGTCGTGTCGCCGCGGCTGACGAACTTCATCATCGGGCTC
>DATBPW010000471.1:0-3158 GCA_036561125.1 Ramlibacter sp.
TGGTGGCCTTCGGCATTCGACGTGATCGTCTCGCGGTACGCGATCTTCGGCGGCTTCGTGCTCACCTGGCAGTTGTGCACTTCCTGCAGGCGGTCGAGCAGCGCGCGCAGGTGCAGGTCGCCCAGGCCGTAGACGACGGTCTCGTTGGTCGAGGCCGCATGCTCGATGCGCAGGCACGGGTCCTCGCTGACGAGCTTTTGCAGGATGTCGTGCAGGCGCTGTTCGTCGCCGCGCTTCTTCGGCTCGATCGCCAGGCCGTGCACGGCGACGGGGAACTGCAGCGGCGCGAGGTGGATGTGGTCGTCGTCGGGCGAATCGTGCAGCACGGCGTCGAAGTGCAGCTCTTCCACTTTCGAGATCGCGCAGATGTCGCCCGGCACGGCCTTCGAAATCTCCTGCGTCTCCTTGCCCTGCAACGTGAACAGGTGCCCGACCTTGAACGGCCGGCGCGCATCGCCGACGTACAGCTGGCTGTCCTTCGTGATCGTGCCCTGGTGCACGCGCACCAGCCCCATCTTGCCGACGTACGGGTCCTGCGTGATCTTGAAGACGTGCGCCAGCACGTGCTTCGACGGGTCGACCTCGGCCCGCAGCGGCACCGCGTCGGCGCCTTCGCCGCGCAGGAACTGCGGCGGGTTGCTCTCGGTCGGGTCGGGCAGCAGCTTGGCCATCACGTCCAGCAGCTCCTTCACGCCGGCGCCGGTGCGCGCCGAGACGAAGCAGATCGGGATGAGGTGGCCTTCGCGCAGCGCCTGCTCCAGCGGCGCATGCAATTCGGACGGGTCGATGTCGCCGTCGTTGAGGTAACGCTCGACGAACTCCGCATCGACCTCGACGACCTGTTCGATGATCGCGCTGTGCGCCTTCGCGACCGAGGAGAAATCCGTGGCCTCCGCGTCCGCGCCGCGATCCCAGAAGCAATCGAGCACGCGCATGCCGCCGGCGGCGGGCAGGTTCACCGGCAGGCATTCCTTGCCGAACGCCTCCTGGACCTGCGCGACCAGCTGTTCGAGGTTGACGCCCTGCGCGTCGATCTTGTTGACGACGATGATGCGGTCGCGCTCGCGCTGCTTCGCCCAGTTCATCATGCGCGCGGCCATCGGCTCGAGGCCGGTCGCCGCGCTGATCACCACGGCCGCGGTTTCAACGGCTTCGAGCGCGGGCAGCGATTGCCCGAGGAAGTCGCTCGCGCCGGGCGTGTCGATCACATAAGCGTGCGCGCCGCCGTGGCGGAAGTTGATCACGGAAGAGTTCAGCGAGCGCTGCGCCTTCTTCTCGAGCGGGTCGAAATCGCAGACCGTCGTGCCGCGCTCGACGACGCCGGGCTGGCCGATCACGCCGGCCTTCCACAGCATCGCATCCGCCAGGCTCGTCTTGCCCGAGGTTGCCGGCCCGACGAGCGCGACCGTCCGCAGCTGGGCAATGTCCGAAGCAGTGGCCATGATGAAAACCTCCGAGTTCGAGCAAGCGGGCAACCATGTTAAGCCCGCTCGCGCTCGGCCGGATAGGGCCAACCCTCAGAGATTGACTTAGCTCAGCCGAGGCGCAGGGCCATGACTCCCGCGAAGATCGCCGCGGTGCCGATCGCGCGGCGAATGCTGAAGGCTTCCTTCAGGAACCATGTGCCGAACAATGCGGCGAACAGCACCGACGTTTCGCGCAACGCGGCCACCGTCGCGACGGGCGCGCGCGTCATCGCCCACAACGCGATGCCGTAGGAGCCCAGCGATGCGACCGCGCCGGCCGTCGCCAGCGGCCAGCGCATTTGCACGTACGGCCAGAACACGCCCGCGGGACGACGCATGAGCACGAGCAACGCGAACGGCCAGCCATCGAGCAGGAACAAGGCCAGCACGTATTGCAGCGGCATCCCGCTGCGGCGCGTGCCGAGTGCATCGACCACCGTGTAGCACGCGATCACCACGGCGTTCGCCAGTGCGAATGCGACGGCGCGGCGCGACGTGAACGCATGCGCCGACAGGCCGAGCGCGAGCACGCCGCAACTGATGCCCAGCACGCCCGCCCACGCGAGCGGCGTGAGCGCCTCGCCGATGGCCAGCGTCGACACCAGCGCGACGAGCAGCGGCGCGGTGCCGCGCATCAGCGGGTACGTCAGCCCGAGCTCGCCGTGCTTGTACGCGCCCGTGAGCGCGGTGTAGTAGGCGACGTGGATGACGAGCGACGTTGCGATGTAGGGCCACGCGGCGGCGGGGGGCAGGCCGAACAGCAGCACCAGCGGCACGGCGATGAACGAGCCCAGCACGTGGATCACCGCGGTGTCCATCGCCTTGTCGTCGCTGGACTTGATGAGGGCGTTCCAGCTCGCGTGCAGCAGCGCGCCGAACAGCACCGCCGCGGCGACCGGCCACGACAGCGTCATGCGCCCGCGGCCTGCGCGAGCATGCAACGGCGTGCGCGCGCGAGGAAATGCGCGAGCGGCGGCGTCGCGGCGCCGGCGCTCTTCGCCGCATCGTCCCACAGCCGCAGGCGCACGGCATCGGCCGCGCCGGCCTGCAAGATGAACGCAGCGGCCTGCCCCGCGTTGAAGATGCCGCCCTGCAAACCGAGCGAGCGTTTCGAGTCGTCCGACAGCCCCGCGAAATAACCCTCGCGTGTCGCGCACAGGTAGCGCTTGGCGTCCACGTGCAGCCGGATCGGGTCGAGCACGTCGCTGCCGAAGCCGGCGCGCAGGAACGGCAGCGCGCGATACTGGTGGATGTCGTCGATGCCGTGCGCCGTCGGCGTGTCGCCGAAGTCGTGCAGCAGGTGGCCCAGGTCGTGCAGCAAGGCGGCCGTCACCATCGCGTCGCTCGCGCCTTGCGCTTCCGCGAGCAGTGCGCTTTGCAGCGCGTGTTCGAGGTGCGTGACCGGCTCGCCGGTGTACTGTTCGCCGCCCCGCGCCGCGAAGATCGCCTCGATGTCCTCCAGGCTCAGGGCCATGGCAGCGAGTAGGTCTTGAGGTTCGTGAAACTTTTCATCGCCTCGCGCACACCTTCCTTGTAGCCCAGGCCCGAATCCTTGATGCCGCCGAACGGTGTGAGCTCGAGCCGGAACCCCGGCACCTCGCGCACGTTCACGGTGCCGACCTGCAGCTCGTTGACGAAGCGGGTGATGTAGTCGAGGCGCTGCGTGCACACGCTGCTGGACAGGCCGTAGCG
>DATBPW010000472.1:0-2636 GCA_036561125.1 Ramlibacter sp.
GCGAGGATCGCCCACGCCGGTGCGATGCCCGACGCATCGGGCTTGAAACTCGCCTTGTCCCACGCGAGCAGCGCGACGCCCGCGAAACCGATCACGAGACCGAGCGCGCGCGATGCCGTGGGCCGGTCGCGCAACCACCCCCACGCGACCAGCGCGCCGAACAGCGGCACCGTCGCATTCAGGATCGCGGACAGGCCGCTGGTGATCGACAGCAGCGCGAACGCGAAGCACAGGAACGGGATGCCCGAGTTGATGATCCCGATCGCGAAGATCTTCTTCCAGTGCGCGCGCAGCACCGGCACCTGGCCGCGCCACGCGAGCAGCGGCAGCAGGAACACGGATGCGATGGCGACACGCACGGCCGCTGTCGGCACGGCGCCGAACTCGACCGCACCGAGCCGCATGAACAGGAACGACGAGCCCCAGATCGCGCCGAGCAGGATGAAGTCGGTGACCCATCCCCTCAAATCGCGCCCTCCAGCTTGAGCAGCGCACTCTTGCGATCGAGCCCACCCGCATAACCCGTGAGCGAGCCGCCGGTGCCGAGCACGCGATGGCAGGGCACGACGATGCTCACCGGGTTGCGCCCGACCGCGGCGCCCACTGCGCGAGCGGCAGCCGGTGCGCCGATGTCGCGGCTGAGAGTGCCGTAGCTGGTCGTCGCGCCGTGCGGGATCGCCAGCAGCGCGCGCCACACCGATTGCTGGAACGCCGTGCCCGCCTGCAAGTCGAGCGGCAAGTCGAACGACGTGCGCCTGCCCGCGAAGTAATCGGCCAGCTGCGCCAGCGCTTCGCGGATGGCGGGATGCGCGTCGTCCATCGGCCACGCCGAGTGATCGGGGATGTGCTTCTGTCCTTCGAACCAGATGCCCGCGACGCCGCGCGCGGTGGCCGCGACGACCATAGCGCCGAGCGGGCCGTTCCAATGGGACTTGCACAGGGTCGGGTCGTGTTTCATTGCGAGGCTCCTTCCTTGTCGTTCATCGAGGCCCAGGCCCGGATGACAGCGTAGCTGCGCCACGGTTTCCATGATTGCGACGCGGCCTGCGCCGCGTTCGCGGGATTGCGTTCGGTGCGCACGCGCAGCGCGCTTTGCAGCGCCACGTCGCCCGCGGGAAACGCGTCGGGCCAGCGCAATGCGCGCATCGCGATGTATTGCGCCGTCCAGTCGCCGATGCCGGGCAGCGACTTGAGCTGTTCGATGGTCGCGTTCACGTCGGCGCCGCCGTGCAGTTGCAGCTTGCCTTCGTGCACGCCGCGCGCGATCGCCACGATCGCGGCTTGCCGCTGGCGCACGATGCCCAGTTGCCCGAGCGCATCGCCTTCGGCTTTCGCGAGGACGGCGGGCTCGGGGAAGAGCTTGTGCAAGCCGGCGACGGGCGTCTCGATGCTATCGCCGAAGCGGTCGACCAGCCGCTGCGCGAGCGTACGCGCGGCCGCCACCGTGATCTGCTGCCCGAGCACCGCACGCACGGCAAGTTCGTAGCCGTTGAACGCGCCGGGCACACGCAACGCATCGCCTTTGGGAAAACCGGCATGCAGCACGGCATTGATCGCTTGCGGATCGGCATCGAGGTCGAACGCCGCGCGCGTGCGATGGATCACGACGGGCAGCACGCTGCGCAGCGACTCGCTCGCGCGCAGCAGGAGCTGGTGCTGCGCCTCGTCGAACGTCGCTTCGATCCAGCCCTTGTGCAAGTCCTTGCCCGAGCGGATTGCGAGCGTGCGCACGAACGTGCGGCCTTCGACACGGTCGACGCCTGCGACCTGGCGCGTGCGGAAGAACGCGAGCATCGCGTCGATGTCGTACGGCGGCCGGTACGCGAGGCGAATGGCCGGGCCGCCTTTCGCGACGGCGCGCCCTTCGTGCCGCAGTTGCGTGGGATTCAGGCCGTAGTGCTCGGCGAACGCGGCGTTGAACCGGCGCACGCTCGAGTAGCCGCTCGCGAGCGCCACTTCGGTGATCGGCAGGTCGGTGTCGGCCAGCAGTTGCTTCGCCGTGAGCAGGCGCCGCGTCTGCAGGTACTGCACGGGCGACACGCCGAAATGCGTTTCGAAGATGCGCCGCACATGGCGGTCGCTCACACCGAGCCGCTGCGCGAGCGCCTCGACCGAAGGCGAATCCTTGCGCCACGCTTCCGGCTCGTCGAGCAGGCGCACGGCCTGGTGCGCGAGGATGTAGCTGGCGTCCTGGATCGACCAGATGACGGAGTTCGGCGCCAGCTCGGGACGGCAGCGCAGGCACGGGCGGAAGCCTGCGCTTTCGGCCATCGCGGCATGCGCGAAGAAGCGGCAGTTCTCGCGCTTGGGCGTACGCACCCGGCACACGGGCCGGCAGTAGATGCCGGTGGAGGTCACGCCCGTGAAGAAGCGGCCGTCGAAGCGCGCGTCGCGCGCCTTCAGCGCGAGATAGCAGGCGTCGGGTTGCAGGGCTTCGGGGGCGGCGGACATGCGGCCAATGATACGCAGCGGCCCGCATGGGGCTGGCCGTTTTCGGACATGTCCCTTTGAGGGTGCAGACACTCCAATTCGCCTGATTGCGCGCTGTGGTGGGCCCAGGCCGGAGGATGCCCTCCACCCTCCATGTCCTCCGCCATCGCGGCCTGAACGGCCGCGATGAGCTCCTCCTTTACTTC
>DATBPW010000473.1:0-4063 GCA_036561125.1 Ramlibacter sp.
CAACGCAAGCCGTCGCAGCTGTCGGGCGGCCAGCAGCAGCGAGTCGCGCTCGCGCGCGCGCTCGTGGCGCATGCCAAGGTGTGCCTGATGGACGAGCCGCTGTCCAACCTCGATGCGCAATTGCGCCAGGAGATGCGCACCGAGCTGCGCGCGCTGCAGCAGCGGCTGGGCCTCACGGTGGTGTACGTGACGCACGACCAGGCCGAAGCGATGAGCATGGCCGACCAGGTGGTGCTGCTGCACAAGGGGCGCATCGAGCAGGCCGCGACGCCGCGCGCGCTGTATGCGCGGCCGGCGACGACGTTCGCCGCGAGCTTCATCGGCACGCCGTCGATGAACCTGCTGCGCGTGGACGGCGGCCGCATCGCGGGCAGCGACGTCCAGGCCGGGCCGGGCGCGTGGCTCGGCGTGCGCCCCGAAGCGATCACGCTCGGCGCCAACGTGCCGGCCACGGTGCGCAGCTGCGAATACCTCGGCGCGGACCTGGTCCTGCACTGCGCGATCGGCTCCGAATCGCTCACGGTCCGCACGGGCGGCGAGGCCGACATCGAACCGGGCCGCGAGGTGCGGCTCGACTGGGCGCCCGCGGCCGCGCATCATTTCGATTCCCAAGGCCAACGCATCTGAATTCAACGAGGAGAACACCCATGGATCGCAAGACGTTCAACAACGCCGCATTCGTGACGATCGCGGCGGCGGCATTCGGCTGGCGCGGCGCGCATGCGCAATCGCCCACCGAGATTTCTTTCTTCTATCCGGTCGCGGTGGGCGGCCCGATCGCGAAGTACATGGACGGCCTGGCTGCGGACTTCATGAAGTCGCACCCGGCGATCAAGGTCACGCCGATCTACGCCGGCACGTACCAGGAGACGATCGTCAAGGCGCTGACGGCGCACAAGTCGGGCACGCCGCCCGTGACGTCCGTGCTGCTGTCCACCGACATGTTCACGCTGATCGACGAAGACGCGATCGTGCCCTTCGACAACTTCGCGAAGACCGCGGACGACAAGGCGTGGATGAATTCCTTCTACAAGGCGTTCATGATGAACAGCCAGAGCGGCGGCAAGACCTGGGGCATCCCGTTCCAGCGCTCCACCGTCGTGATGTACTGGAACAAGGAAGCGTTCAAGGACGCGGGCCTGGACCCGAACAAGCCGCCGCAGACCTGGGCCGAGCTGAAGGAGGACGCACTTCGTCTCACGAAGAAGGACGCGGGCGGCAAGGTCACCCAGTGGGGCGTGCAGATCCCGTCGAGCGGCTTCCCGTACTGGCTGTTCCAGATCCTCACGACGACCAACGACGCGATCCTCGCCAACGACGCGGGCAACGCCGTGAAGTTCGACGACCCGAAGGTGGTCGAGGCGCTGCAATACTGGGTCGACCTCGCGAAGGCCGGCGTGCACCCGCCCGGCGTGGTCGAGTGGGGCACGACGCCGAAGGACTTCTTCGAGCGCAAGTGCGCGATCATGTTCACGACGACGGGGAATCTCACCAACGTCAAGGGCAACGCCAAGTTCGATTTCGGCGTGGGCATGATCCCGGGCAACAAGCGCAAGGGCTCGCCGACCGGCGGCGGCAACTTCTACATCTTCAAGAAGGCGACACCGGCGCAGCAGGACGCCGCGTTCCAGTTCGTCAAGTGGATCACGGCGCCGGAGCGCGCGGCGCAGTGGAGCATGGAAACCGGCTACGTCGGCACGTCGGAGGCCGCGTACAAGACCGACGCGCTGGCGAAGTACGGCCGCGACTTCCCGCAGGCGCTCGTCGCGCGTGACCAGTTGCCGTATTCGGTGGCCGAGTTCTCGACGCACGACAACCAGCGCGTGACGAAGGTGCTCAACGACGGCCTGCAAGCCGCGCTCACCGGAACCAAGACGCCGGCGCAGGCGATGAAGGACGCGCAGGCCGAGGCCGACCGCATCCTGCGTTCGTACAAGTGACGCGCGGCGCGGACGCGCTGGCCGGCCGGGCGTGGATCCACGCCTGGCTGTTGCTGCTGCCCGCGCTGGTGTTGCTCGCGACGTTCACGCACTGGCCGGCGCTCGCGACGCTGGTCGACAGCTTTTACTCGACGCCACGCGGCTCCCATCCGGCCGTGTGGGTCGGCCTCGAGAACTACCGGGTGATGTGGGACGACCCGGTGTTCTGGAAGGCGGTGAAGAACAACCTGGTCTTCGCCGGCGCGACCATCCCGCTGTCGATCGGCCTGTCGCTCGCGATGGCGCTATGGGTCAACGAGCGCATCGCCGGCCGCGCGTTCCTGCGCATGGCCTACTTCACGCCGACGGTGCTGCCGATGATCGCCGTGGCCAACATCTGGCTGTTCTTCTTCACGCCGCAATACGGGCTGCTCGAGCAGGTGCTGGGCCTGTTCGGCGCGCCGCCGCACAACTGGCTCGGCGAGCCGTCCACCGCGCTCGCATGCATCACGGTGGTCGCGATCTGGAAGGAAGCGGGCTTCTTCATGATCTTCTACCTCGCGGCGCTGCAGACGCTCAACCCGAGCCTGCGCGAGGCGGCCGCGATCGAAGGCGCATCGCGCTGGTATTTCTTCCGGCGCGTGCAATGGCCGCTGCTGATGCCCACCACGCTGTTCGTGCTGGTGAACGCTGTGATCAACGGTTTTCGCATGGTCGACCACGTGTTCATCCTCACGCGCGGCGGGCCGGACAACGCGACCCTCCTGCTGCTCTATCACCTCTACGAAGTCGGCTTCAAGTTCTGGGACACGGCGTATGCGTCGGCCATCACGGTCGTGCTGGTCGCGGTGCTGGCGAGCGTGTCGCTGTTCCAGTTCTTCGTGATCGACAAGCGGGTGCACTACAAGTGAGCGCGCCGGACCGCCTCGCGTACAACGAACCGACGCTGCTCGATGCAGTGGCGGCGTGGCTGCTCGCGCTGCTGTGGATCCTGCCGCTGCTCTATGCGGTGTGGACGGCGTTCCATCCGTCCGAATATTCGACGCACTTCGCGCTCGCCGCGCCGCTGACGCTCGACAACTTCCGCCGCGCGTGGGAGGCCGCGCCGTTCGCGCGCTACTTCGTCAACACCATCGCGCTGGTCGCCATGATCCTTGCGGCGCAGCTCGTGCTGTCGACGCTGGCGGCCTACGCGTTCGCGCGCTACGAGTTCCGCGGCAAGAACGTCGCCTTCGCGCTCGTGCTGGTGCAGCTGATGATCATGCCGGACATCCTCCTGGTCGAGAACTACCGGACGATGGCGCACCTGTCGCTGGTCGACACGCTCGTGGCGATCGGGCTGCCGTACTTCGCGTCGGCGTTCGCGATCTTCCTGCTGCGCCAGACCTTCATGGGCATCCCGAAGGAGCTCGACGAGGCCGCGCGAGTGGAAGGCGCGAACGCGATGCAGGTGCTGTGGCGCGTTTACGTGCCGCTGGCGCGGCCCGTGTACACGGCGTTCGCGCTCGTCTCGGTGAGCTACCACTGGAACAACTTCCTGTGGCCGCTCATCATCACGAACAGCGTGAACGCGCGGCCGCTGACCGTGGGCTTGCAGGTCTTCTCGTCCGTCGACCAGGGCGTGGACTGGTCCGTGATCACCGCCGCGACGTTGATGACATCCGGGCCGCTGCTGGTGGCTTTCCTTCTGTTCCAGCGCCAGTTCGTGCAGAGTTTCATGCGCGCGGGAATCAAATGAAGCTGGTCACATGGAACACCCAATGGTGCTGCGGCCTCGACGGCGTCGTCAGCCCGCGGCGCATCGTCGACGGCGCGCGTGCGCTCGCCGACTTCGACGTGCTGTGCCTGCAGGAGGTCGCGGTGAACTATCCGCGCCTGCAGGGCGACGCCAGCGATGACCAGCCGGCGGAAATCGCGCAGTTGCTCCCGGGCTTCCAGATGTTCTTCGCGCCGTCGGTGGACGAATGGCAGCACGGGCAGCGGCGGCGCTTCGGCAACGTCATCGCCACACGCTTGCCGGTCGCGCAGGTGCAGCACCACATCCTGCCTTACCCGGCCGACGGCAGCGCCATCAGCATGCCGCGCGTGCTGGCGACCGCGACCGTGATCGATCCGCACCTCGGCCCGGTGCGCATCATGACGAC
>DATBPW010000474.1:0-4008 GCA_036561125.1 Ramlibacter sp.
GTCGTCGTTGGACATGCCGCTCACGAGCGTGTCGTTGCCGCCGGTGGCGCCGGCCGCGATCCACTCCGCGTCGCCCACCATGATGTTCTCGGTGTTGGCGCCGCTGCCCGCGACGAGCAGGTCGTTGCCGCCCCGGTCGCCTGTTTCGAGGCGCAATGCGTCGCCGGCCAGGAGGTTGAACGCCTGGCTGTTGCCGCCGTACAGCTGGTCGTTCCCGTACACCACCGCGATTCGTCCGTCCGGTGCGGCGGACTCGAGCGCCGGCGCGTGGCCAGGCAAGTCGAGCGCCCAGGCTGCGGCGCCATGCGGTGCGGCGTCACCGAACTGGTAGCCGTTGTCCCCGACCATGATGTTCTCGACCTCGGCGTTGCCCGATCCGGAGCCGCCATGGAGGGTGTCGTTGCCGAAGGTCATCCCGCCGGCGTCGTCGAACACCAGCAGGTCCCCGACGATGAAGTTCACGGCGAGCGCGGAGCCGTCCTCGGCGTCGGCATTGCCGCCGGTGAGCACGTCGTTCCCGAAGGCCGCCGCGGACCCTTCGCCCGCGTAGATCGCGTCGCCGGCGATGTAGTTCTCGACGAAGGCCTGGCCGCCGTCTTGCGCCGACACTTCCGCGCTGCTGTTGTAGAAGACGCTGCCGCCCGTCAGGGTGTCCGCGCCGCCGACGGAATGCTGGTCCATCTCCCACGCGTCGCCCGCCAGGAGGTTGAGCGATGCGGTTTCGCGCCCGCCCGTGGTCGAGACGTCCGCCCCGAAGAGCAGGTCCGCGCCGCCGTGCGCGCTGCCGGACATGTCGTAGGCGTCGCCCAATGCCGCATGCTCGACACTGCGCGAGATGTCGACCATGCCGAGGTGGATCACGTCGTTGCCGCCCTTCGTCGAATCACTCATCGACCAGGCATCGCCCATGAATTGTTCGACCGAGTCCCGGCCGCCCGTGATGGTGTCGTTGCCGCCGGACGCGTATCCGCTCATGGTTTCGGCGTCGCCGGCATACGTGATGCCGCCGTCGAAGATCGACGAGACCGAAGCCTGCGGGGCCGCGTCGCGCGAGCCGCTCAGGCCGACGAAGTCGCCGCCGACCATCACGTCGTTGCCGCCGTGCGAGTGACCTTGCATGGTGAAGGCATCGCCGCAGGCCGCGTAGCCCCAGGCCCAGGAATCCCCCTGGAAAGTTTCCTTGGCGCCGACTTTCGAATAGGTCAGCAAGTTGCCGTCGCCGGAGACTTCGTCCCCGTCGTGCACCTGGATGATGTGAGAGGTCCTGGTTGTCGTCGCGCTGTGCATGAACGTTCTCCGCCTGGGGTTCCCGTAAAGGGAACGTTCTAACAGCCGGGGCGCGGCGCGGCAAGCAAATCAGGCGAGTTTCTTGACGAAAACGGTGCTGCGGCGGTCCCAGCTGTATTTGCGCTTGCGCGCTTCGGGCAGCCAGTCGGGGTCGACCTGCACGAAACCGCGCTTGAGGAACCAGTGCATCGTGCGCGTGGTCAGCACGAAGATGCTGTCCAGGCCCATGGCGCGGGCGCGCTGTTCCACGCGCTTGAGGATCTTCTCGCCGTCGCCCTGGCCCTGGCTGTGCGGCGACACCGTGAGGGCCGCCATCTCGCCGGTCTTCGCCTCCGGGTAGGGGTAGAGCGCCGCGCAGCCGAAGATCACGCCGTCGTGCTCGATGATCGAGTAGTTGGCGATGTCGCGCTCGATTTCGGTGCGATCGCGCTTGACCAGCGTGCCGTCCTTCTCGAACGGCTCGATCAGCTGCAGCACGCCGCCGACGTCGTCCGCGGTGGCCTCGCGCAGCTCCTCGAGCTTCTCGTCGACGACCATCGTGCCGATGCCGTCGTGCACGTAGACCTCCAGCAGGATCGACCCGTCCACCACGAACGGGATGATGTGGCTGCGGTCGACGCCGCCCTTGCACGCCTTCACGCAGTGCTGGAGGTAGAACGCGGTGTCGGTGGGCTGCTGCGCGTTCGGCAGCGACGCGAGCAGCTGCTCGGCCGCGGCCAGCGGCAGCTCGGTGTCGATCGGGTTGTCTTCCGATTCGGCGTCGAGCGGCTTCACGCGGATGCCGGGGATTTCGGTCAGGAAGATCAGCTTGTCGGCCTGCAGCGCGATCGCCACGCTGGTGGCGACTTCCTCCATCGTGAGGTTGAAGGCCTCGCCCGTGGGCGAAAAGCCGAACGGCGAGAGCAGCACCATCGCCCCGTGGTCGAGCGTGCGCGAGATGCCCCCCACGTCCACCTTGCGCACGAGCCCCGAATGCTTGAAATCGACGCCGTCCACGATGCCCACCGGCCGCGCGGTGATGAAATTGCCCGAGATGACGCGGATGGTCGAGCCCGCCATCGGCGTGTTGGGCAGCCCCATGCTGAACGCGGCTTCGATCTCGTAGCGCAGCTGGCCCGCCGCCTCCTGCGCGCAGTCGAGGGCCACTTCGTCCGTCACGCGCATGCCGTGCGAATACTTGGCCGGGTGACCCTTGGCCTTGAGCTGCTCGTTGACCTGCGGGCGGAATCCGTGCACCAGCACCACCTTGACGCCCATGCTCTGGATCAACGCGAGGTCCTGCGCGATGTTCTGCAGCCTGCCGGCGGCGATCGCCTCGCCGGCCATCGCGACCACGAACGTGCTGCCGCGATGCATGTGGATGTAGGGCGCGACCGAGCGGAACCACGGCACGAACGTGAAATTGAAGACGGCGGACATCGGCGTGGGCGGTGCGGTGGAAGCGGCTTGCGGCAGTGCGGGAAAGTGTAAAGCACGCCGCCGGTTGCGCATGAGCTGAACCGCCGCTATGGTTGCCTTCATGCAACCGCTCGTGGCCGGCTTCTGGGGTGCGTTCTTCGGCGCGGCGGCCCTGATGGTCGCCGGGGCCGTCGCGGCCTACATCCGCGCGCTGCGGCGCGTGGCGATGATGGCCGGCTCGGCTTCGTTGCTCTACGTGCTGCTCGCGGCTTGCTACCTGCGGATCGTGCCCATCGACGACGCGGCCGTGAGGCTGCGCGTGGACTCGTGCGTGTTCCTCATCTCCACCGCGCTGTTCGGCCAGCTCGTGCTCGCGATGGTCGGGCACATGCGCGAACCGGCGGCCGCGCGGCGCTGGCGCACGGGATTCGCGGGCTATGCAATCGTGGTCGCGGGGACGAGCTTCCTGCTGCCCGCGGGCAGCGGCTTCATCTTCGCGACGGGCGGCGGCTTCCTGATCGGCGCCGTCGCGCTCGTGCTCGCGTTGCGGCGGGCGCAGCGCGGCGACCGCCTCGCGGGAATCGCGATCCTCGGCCTCGTTTCGATCGGCGTGTCCGGCTCGGCGCTGACCGTGATCGCACTCGATCGCGCGGCGCCGTGGCAGGTGCATGCGATTGCCGCCGTCGCAGGCATCGTGTACCTGTCGATCATCGCGATCGTGCTGTGGATGCGCTTCTCCTACCTGATCGAGCTGCAGCAGGTGATGCGACACGGCGCTTCGTACGACCCGATCACGCGCATGCGCACGCATTCGGAGACCGGCCAGATGGTCGGCCTTGCGTTCTTCGACCGCAAGCTGAAAGGCACGGCCGTAGGGGTGATCGCGATTTCGATCGGCAACCTGCTCGCGCTCGAACAGCTTCATGGCCGTGTCGCCGTGCACCACGGGCTGTTCGTGTCCGCCGGGCGGCTGCGCCGCATCCTGCCGGGCGGGGTCGAAGGCGGGCGGCTGGGCGAAGACGGCTTCCTCGCGCTCGTGCGCGGGTTCGAGGACATCAACATGCTCGCGCAGCTCGGTCACGACGTGGTCGAGCGCATGTCGCGTCCGGTGACGCTCAGCACGAGCACCGAGCCCGGAGAGCTGGAGAGCGGTCAGGCCAACTGGGTGGCGCAGGTCGGCGTCGGCATCGTCATCGCCGGACCCGGCGAGCCGCCGTCGGCCGCGATCGCGCGGGCGCGCACACTGTCGCGCGCGGCATGGGGCTTCCCCAGCCGCGTCGCGTGGCAGGACGGCAGCGGGCAACTCGCGGAAGCGCCGGCATC
>DATBPW010000475.1:0-6353 GCA_036561125.1 Ramlibacter sp.
CGACATGACGCGCTTCGGCGCCACGCACCAGGCCTCGCTCGGACTGCAGCAGATGGCCACGCTGTACGCGCAAGAGCCACCGGCAAAGTGGGGCGATACGCCGGCACCCGCGGCCACGGTGGTGAGCACAGGCACATCGCCCGCGCCCAAGCCCGACAACGACGCCTGGCCGCTCGGCAAGGCGCTCGCGCAGGTCGCCGGCACCTTCGTGCTGGCCGAGAACTCGCAAGGCCTGGTGATCGTCGACATGCACGCAGCGCACGAGCGCATCGTCTACGAGCGGCTCAAGGCGAGCATGGGCGCCGCAGCGATCGAGTCGCAGCCGCTGCTGATCCCCGCGACCTTCGCCGCGACGCCCGAGGAAATTGCGACCGCCGAACACTGCACTTCCGCGCTCGAGCAACTCGGCCTGGAGATCACGCCCTTCTCCGCCAAGACGCTCGCCGTGCGCGCCGTGCCGACGTCGCTCGCGCAAGGCGACGCCGTCGAACTCGCGCGCGGCGTGCTCGCCGAACTCGCGCAGCACGATGCGAGCACCGTCGTCCAGCGCGCGCAGAACGAGCTGCTCGGCACGATGGCGTGCCATGGCGCGGTGCGCGCCAACCGAAAGCTCACGCTCGAGGAGATGAACGCGCTGCTGCGGCAGATGGAGGAGACCGAGCGCTCCGACCAGTGCAATCACGGGCGGCCGACGTGGCGGCAGCTCACCGTGCGCGAGCTCGATTCGCTGTTCATGCGCGGGCGGTGACGACCAGGGCCTCGATCCGGCCTTCGATCTCGCCGCTGCCGAAGCGCTGTTTCAATGCCTCTTCGGCCGCGCGGGTGGCACGCTCCAGCCCGCCGGGATCGCGCGCTTCGATCTCGCCGCGCAAGGGCGAGCCCTGGCACAGAGCAACCGCAGGAATGTGCGCCGACACGGCGCGGCTCGTGAACGCCACCGTTTCGATGTTCGGCTTCGCGGTGAAGCCGGCGCTCGCCAGGTCCTGCTCGATGTGGCGCGGGTCGCAATAGCCGTGCGGCGTGCGCGCCATGAAACGCGGCGGGTCGTGCGGGTACAGCTTGGCGAGCGCGGCGGTCACGACGTCGGTGAATTCGTTGGCCTCGAGCGGTCCCCACGCGTTGAACGCGAACAAGCCACCCGGCCGCAACACGCGACGCGCCTGCGCATATGCATGCGGACGATCGGGGAAGAACATCACGCCGAACTGGCACACCACCGCGTCGAAGCTGCGGTCGTCGAACGGCAACTGCATCGCATCGGCCCCCTGCCATTTCACGGGGCGCGCGATGGGGATGCGCTGCGCCTCTTCCAGCATCGCCGGGTTCAGGTCGGTCGCGACGATCTGCGCGCCCTCGCCCAGCATCACGGCGAGCTCGCGCGTCACCACACCCGTGCCGGCCGCGAGCTCGAGCACGCGCTGCGGCTGGTGCGCGCTGACGCGCTTCGCAAGGTCCACGGCGTACGGCTCGAAGATGAGCGGCACGAACAAGCGCTGGTACAGCTCCGCGACGGAGCCGGTGAATGCGGTGTCGGTGTAGGGCGTAGGCATCGGCGGATTGTCGGGCGCGGCGCTGCGTGCCGCCAGCGCCGTTACTGGTCCGCCGGAATGCCGAGCGCCGCCAGCGCGTCGCGGCACCACTTCTGCTCATCCACTGGGATCGCGACGTAGTGCTCCAGTGCGCGAGCCTTCGCGTCTTCGAAGGCGGCTGCGTCGCCCGAACGCTGTTCGATCCGCGCGAGCAGCGCCTCCGCGAAGAATCGCTCGAACGCCGGTGCTGAATTCGCGTCGCAGATGGCAAGGCTGCGCACGATGTGTTCGCGGGCGGCGTCGGCCTGCCCGGCGCGCAGCAGGCAGCGCGCGAGCTGCGATTCCGCGCGTTTTTCCTGCAGCCACGTGCCGGCGGATTTCCAGTACGTGAGGCCCGTCTGCGCCGCGAGCAACATGGCATCGCGTTCGACGTCGGTCAGTTCGGGTTTCTCTTCGAGCTCGGCTGAGAGGTTGTTGCCCGCCACGGCAAGCGAGCGGATCGCCGCGTGCTTGTCGGGCAACCCCGGCGCGGCGGCATCGAGCGCGCGGCGCAGTGCCGCGATCGCCGCGTCGGTTTCGTGGCGCGCGACGTGAGTCGTGCAGACCGCGCACATCACTTGCGCGAGATCGGGCGCATCCAGGTCGTTGACGGCCGATGCGTCGCCGCCGGCAAAACGCAGCGCGGCCAGCCCGCGCCGCAACGCGCCAGTTGCCGCGTCGCTGCCCTGCGCCTGCGGCAGCGACTGCATGCGAGTGACCAAGTCCGCGCCGCGCTCCCATTGGCCCAGGTGCTCGCCGAACACGTGAACCACCCAGCCCGAATACGGCGACACGTCGTCGGCCGACTCGATCTGCGAAAGGCCATCCTCCAGCCGTTTCGCGCATTCCTCCGTGCGGTCCGGATGATCGGATGCGACCGCGTCGAGAAACTCCTTCGTGCTCATGGCCGCCCTCCTTCGAAGAATTTGCGCAGGAACCTCGCTGAGCCGTCGGAGATGCCGACGATCTTGTCCGTCGCCTGCCGGTAGAACTTGAAATTGAGCTCGGTCTCCGATCGGCCGTCGTCCCAATCGGCGAAGGGCTTGAGTTCGGCGCGGCCGAGGCGGCGCTTCGCGAGCGCGGTGCGCCGCACCGTGATGCTCACGCGCGGTGTCTGGCGCTCGATGCCGGGCTTCTTCGCAATGGCCTTTGCCGACGTGACGACGCCGCAAGCGACGAGGCCGCTGCCGCCTTCGTTCTCGCTCGCGAACACGAAGATCTCGTCGCCTTCCGCGATCGACTTGCCGCCGTACATCGTCTTCTGCCTGTCGAAGGACCACGACGCGGCGGCCGCGTCGTCGACACGCGCCTTGATCGCATACGCCATGTCACTCGAGCCGGCGCACTTCGCCGTTCAGCGGCGTGGCGCTTTCGTGGAACAGGTCGAAGAGGTATTGCTCCAGCTCGCCGTCCTCGATGAACGAAGGGATCTCGAAGCCGGCCAGCCCGCGCTTGCCGTCGGCGCCCACCGAGAACGCCTCCCAGCCGCCGGCGCTGCGATGGATGTCGTAGATGCGGCCGAAGACGTTGAAGCGTTGCTTGTCCATGGCTTCCTCACCGCGAAGGCGAGCCGGCGTTCCCTTTCATCTCGCGCAGCAGGGAACGAATTTCAGAGAGCTCCTGGTGCAGTCCCTCAGACGCGACCTTGTTCTTGTACGACATCAGCACCAGCTTCACCGACACGAGGAACACGCCCGCTTCGAGCAGCAGGTCGTGCGTGAACCCCGTGAAGTACAGCGCGGCCACGAACAGGACCAGCGTGATGACGATGGTGAGCAGTGAAGCCGCGTCGACGTATTGGCGCGTCGGGTTCATGGTGGGCTCCTTTCGGCGCCTATGCCTGCGGGCGCGAGCCGAGCACCCGCGCCGGCAGGAGCAGCAATGCCTTCAGCAGCGCGAACACCGCCTCGAAAGTGATGCCGACCAGGCGGAACGGCAGCGACACCAGCCACACGATCGGCCACAGCACGAGCGCGAGAAGCGCAAGCGGCCAGCAGAAGACGAGCAGCAGGCACCAGAGGATGAATGTGAGCATGGCGGAGCAGATGCTAAACGCTGCGGGGGCGCGTGGCTAGGGCGCGCCGTCGTCGCCCCATCTCCAGCGCGGTGGCTCGCCTTTGAGCCAGCACACGATCGTCAACAGCCCGATCAACGCAACGACATAACCGGCAAAGACAAACGGGCCGAGCGGCGAAAGTACGAAGATCACCCCGCCGCCGATCGCCAGGACGAAGGCCCCGAACACGACCCAGCCTTGCCAGACGAGCGGGAAGCCCCAGCCCCAGCCGTAGCGCTTGGCGGGGAACCAGTAGTCGGGTCGACTGCTCGCTCGATCGGGCTGCACCCCGTCACCTGCTATCGCTTGATCTTGCTGGTCCGGTCGATTCGCCATTGATCACTCTTTCCGTTAGGTAAGAGTGTCAGCGAAAACGAGACGAGCTTCACGTCCGTGTCGAATGACTGGTTAGGTTGCGCGCTGGGCGCTTGCGCACCAGACGAACCTCCAACTTGCAGCCCAACGCTTCTGCGTAGCGCGAGAGCGTTGCCAGCGAAGGCGAGTGCTTGCCGCGGCCGGACTCCATGCGGGCAACGGCCGACTGCGTCGTGCCGATCCGTTCGGCAACTTGTGCCTGAGTGAGGCCGCGCTCGGCCCTGGCCTTGAGAAATTCGTCGACCAAGGCGAACTCTTCGCCCGTTTTCTCGAATTCGGCCTTCACATCGCTGCGCCGAAGCGCCTTCGCACGCAACTGCTTATGCGTCAGCATCTTTCCACTCCTTCATGCGCCTACGCGCGGTGGCCAATTCCTTGGGAGGTGTCTTGTCTGTCTTCTTCACGAACTGGTGCAGCATGATGATTCTGCGACCAACCAACGTACAGTAAAACACCCGCCCAATCCCTTCCTGGGATTTCAGCCGAAGCTCGAATAGCCCAGAACCCATTGCACGGGTGTGCGGCATTCCAAGGTCTGGCCCGTACTCGAGCATGCGGTCGGTCAGATGGAGATATCGCGCGAGAAGCCCAGTCGGAAGCGACAGAACAGCTTCCTGGATATTTTCGTCGTGATACCTGATCTCCCAAGTCATCGGGAAACAGTATAGCAAATACGCTATTTCTGCACAACCTGTCGAGCCCGCAGGCTGGCTGTGCGACGCATTTGCTCGGCTCGCTGCCATCCCCTTCCACCCCGTTCTGCTACCCTCGTCCCATGCCCCCCCGCGCCCCTCGCGCCATCGCCCTCGCCGGCCCGACCGCGTCGGGCAAGACGGCGCTGTCGATGGCGATCGCGCGCGCGTGGGAGGCGGAGATCGTCAGCGTCGATTCGGCGCTGGTCTATCGCGGCATGGACATCGGCACTGCCAAGCCCTCGCGCGAAGAGCGCGCGCGCGTGCCGCATCACCTGCTCGACATCCGCGATCCGCGCGAGTCGTACAGCGCGGCCGACTTCGCGAACGATGCGTCGCTTCTGATTTCACAGATCAACGAGCGCGGCCGGCTGGCGCTGCTGGTCGGCGGGACGATGCTCTACTTCAAGGCGCTGTTCGAAGGCCTCGATGCGATGCCGCCCGCGAACGCCGAAGTGCGTGCGCAGATCGAGCTCGACGCCACGCGGCGCGGCTGGCCCGCGCTGCACGAGGTGCTGTCGCTGCGCGACCCCGTCACCGCCGCCCGCCTCTCGCCCAACGATTCGCAGCGCATCCAGCGCGCGCTCGAAGTGCTGCGCACCACCGGGCGGCCGATCTCCAGCTTCCACGGGCAGCGGCTCGACGACGGCACCGCGCTCGACATCCCGCTGTTCTCGCTGGAGCCGCAGGATCGCGCGTGGCTGCACGAGCGCATCGCACAGCGCTTCGACGCGATGCTGGCCGCGGGCTTTCTCGATGAAGTGAAGGCGCTGCGCGCGCGCGGCGATCTCGACGCGTCGCTGCCCAGCATGCGCTGCGTCGGCTACCGGCAGGCGTGGGAGGCGCTCGACGGCGCGATGCCGATGGACGAATTGCACGACCGCGGCATCTTCGCCACGCGCCAGCTCGCCAAGCGCCAGTTGACATGGCTGCGCGGAATGGACCGGCGCGTCGTCATCGCGTGCGACGCGCCCGATGCGCAGGCGCAGCTGCTCGCCAAAGTGCGCGAGGTCCTGTGAGCCTGGTGCTGCGCGATGTGGCCAAGCACTACGGCGACGTGCCCGTGTTCGCGAACGTGTCGCTCGAGGTCGCGCCCGGTGAGTTCATCGCGATCGTCGGCGAGTCGGGCGTGGGCAAGTCCACGCTGCTCAATTGCATGGCGGGGCTCGACACGTGGGACGCGGGGACGATCACGCTCGACGGCGAGGACATCGGCGCGATGACGGGCGACCAGCGCGCGCTGCTGCGCCGGCGCAAGATCGGGTTCGTGTTCCAGGCGTTCCACGTGTTGCCGCACCTGGATGTTGCCGAGAACGTGGCGTTGCCGCTCTTGCTGCTCGACGCGGCCGACGATGCGCGTGTCACAGCGATGCTCGATGCGGTGGGACTGGATGGTTTGGGTGATCGCCTGCCGCAGCAGTTGTCGGGTGGGCAGCTGCAGCGCGTCGCGATCGCGCGGGCCCTCGTGCATCGGCCGTCGCTGCTGCTTGCCGACGAGCCCACGGGCAATCTCGATCCGCGCACCGCCGCCAAGGTGATAGACGTGCTGATCGGCCAGGCGCGCGGGCAAGGCGCGTCGCTGGTGCTGGTCACGCATTCGGAGAGTGCCGCCACGCGGGCGGATCGCGTGATGGTGCTCACGAGCGAGGGGATTGCGCCGCA
>DATBPW010000476.1:0-14168 GCA_036561125.1 Ramlibacter sp.
CGGATTGGCGGGCGTGCCGTAGTGCGGGTTGATGCCCACGCCCGAGTACGCGAACTCGGTCATGTTCGTGCGGCCGATGAAGGCGGCGCCCGCTGCGCGCAACCGCGCAACCGCGGGACAGTCCGCTGCTGCCGGGGGTGAATCCGCGAGGACGACGGAGCCGGCGGCGCTGACTTCGCCTTGCACGTCGAACAGGTCCTTGACGGAGACCGCCAGGCCCATCAGCGGCCGGCTCGCGGCGGCCTTGTCCTGCGCCGCCCGCCGTGCGCCGTCGAAGGCAGTCTTGAGGAACGCGTGCTCGCATGCGGGCGACTGCGCGGCCTCGATGCTGCGTTCGAGCTGCCCGGCAGCGGACGTGCGGCCGCGCTGCAGCGCGTCGAGGGCGTGGTGGAGGTCGGGGTGGGAGCTCGGCAAGGGGTGGGCTGCTATAATCTTTGGGTTTTGCCGGGTGGTGCTCGCTTCGAGTGCTGCCGGAGTGCAAGACAAATCGCGAATCCGGCCACCTGGGTGTCGCTGCGAACCCGAAGGGTCCGCATCGATTTCGGGCCGGATTTTAGACCCAACCTTCAGGAAGACATCATGTCCGTGTCCATGCGCGAAATGCTGGAAGCCGGTGTCCATTTCGGGCACCAGACTCGCTTCTGGAACCCGAAGATGGCCCCCTTCATCTTCGGCCATCGCAACAAGATCCACATCATCAACCTGGAAAAGTCGCTGCCGATGTTCCAGGACGCGAGCAAGTTCGTGCGCCAGCTGGCGGCGAACCGCGGCACGATCCTCTTCGTCGGCACCAAGCGCCAGGCCCGCGACATCATCTCGGCCGAAGCGAAGCGCTGCGGCATGCCCTTCGTCGACCAGCGCTGGCTGGGCGGCATGCTCACCAACTTCAAGACGGTCAAGATCTCGCTCAAGCGCCTGAAGGAAATGAAGGCCCAGCAGGAAGCCGGCCTCGAGACGATGAGCAAGAAGGAACAGCTCATGTTCACGCGCGAGATGGCCAAGCTCGAGAAGGACATCGGCGGCATCCAGGAGATGAACAACCTGCCGGACGCGCTGTTCGTCATCGACGTGGGCTTCCACAAGATCGCCATCGCCGAAGCCAAGAAGCTGGGCATCCCGATCGTCGGCGTGGTCGACTCCAACCACTCGCCCGAAGGCATCAACTACGTGATCCCGGGGAACGACGACTCCTCCAAGGCCGTCACGCTGTACGCGCGCGGCATCGCCGACGCGGTGCTGGAAGGCAAGGCCAATGCGGCCGCCGACGTGGTGCGCGCCGTGTCCGAAGGAAGCGGCGACGAATTCGTCGAGGTGCAGGAAGGCGCCAGCGCCTAAGCCCGCACGAGGCACACCGAAGCGTCGAGGGGGCTTTCGGGCCCCCTTCGACCATCCGAACACTGGAATGGAAAGGGAAAGAGCAATGGCTGCAATCACCGCAAGCATGGTCGCCGAACTGCGCGCCAAGACCGACGCGCCGATGATGGAGTGCAAGAAGGCGCTCACCGAGGCCGAAGGCAACATGGACAAGGCCGAGGAGATCCTGCGCGTCAAGCTCGGCAACAAGGCGGGCAAGGCCGCGTCGCGCGTCACGGCCGAGGGCGTGGTCACCGCGTTCATCGACGGCACGATGGGCGCGATGGTCGAGACCAACAGCGAAACCGACTTCGTCGCGAAGAACGACAGCTTCCTGAAGATGGCGCAGGCCGCCGCGGAACTGGTCGCGAAGAACAATCCCGCCGACGTCGCGGCGCTCTCGGCGCTCGCGTACTCGCAGGACGGCTTCGGCCCGACGCTCGAGGACGTGCGCAAGGGCCTCGTCGGCAAGATCGGCGAGAACATGAGCTTCCGCCGCTTCAAGCGCTTCGCGTCCGGCAACAAGCTCGCGTCGTACCTGCACGGCACGCGCATCGGCGTGGTGGTGGAGTACGACGGTGACGCCGTCGCCGCCAAGGACGTCGCGATGCACGTCGCCGCGATGAAGCCGGTCGCGCTGTCCAACAAGGACGTGCCGCAGGAGCTGGTCGAGAAGGAGCGTTCGATCGCGCAGCAGAAGGCCGCCGAATCGGGCAAGCCCGCCGAGATCGTGACGAAGATGGTCGAAGGCTCGGTGCAGAAGTTCCTGAAGGAAGTCTCGCTGCTCAACCAGTCGTTCGTGAAGAACGACAAGCAGACGGTGGAGCAGATGCTCAAGGAAAAGGCAACCACGGTGAAGGGCTTCACGCTGTACGTGGTGGGCGAGGGCATCGAGAAGCGCGCCGACGACTTCGCCGCCGAAGTCGCTGCGCAAGTGGCCGCCGCGAAGCAGGCGGCGTAAACCGCGCGTAACTCCGGGCTTGCGAGTGCAAGCCCGGTGCCGATTCCCAGCCAACACCGCTACACTCGACCGAACCCCAGGAGCCCGTCCGTATGTCCGACGCCAAGCCGGCCCACAAGCGAATCTTGTTGAAGCTGTCCGGCGAGGCGTTGATGGGGGATGATCCTTTCGGCATCAACCGCGCGACCATCGTGCGCATGGTCGAAGAGGTGGCCGAGGTCGTGAACATGGGCGTGGAAGTGGCCATCGTCATCGGCGGCGGCAACATCTTCCGCGGCGTGGCGGGCGGCGCGGTCGGCATGGACCGCGCGACGGCCGACTACATGGGCATGCTCGCGACGGTGATGAATGCGCTGGCGCTCGCCGATGCGATGAACAAGCAGGGCCTGGTCGCGCGCGTGATGTCCGCCATCGCCATCGAGCAGGTCGTCGAGCCGTACGTGCGCCCGAAGGCGTTGCAGTACCTCGAAGAGGGCAAGGTCGTGATCTTCGCGGCCGGCACCGGCAACCCGTTCTTCACCACCGACACCGCCGCCGCGTTGCGCGGCGCGGAGATCGGCGCCGAACTGGTGCTCAAGGCCACGAAGGTCGACGGCGTCTACTCGGCCGACCCCAAGAAGGACAGCTCGGCGAAGCGCTACACGCAGATCTCGTTCGACGACGCGATGGCGCAAAATCTCGGCATCATGGACGCGACGGCGTTCGCCCTGTGCCGCGACCAGAAGCTGCCGATCAAGGTGTTCTCGATCTTCAAGCACGGCGCGCTGCGGCGCGTGGTCATGGGCGAGGACGAAGGCACGCTGGTCTACGCCTGAGAAGCAAGAGGAGACCCCCATGGCACAAGCCACCACGATCGCGGAGATCAAGCAACAGTCGCAGCACAAGATGGATGCGAGCATCGCCGCGCTGAAGACCGGGCTGTCGCACATCCGCACCGGCCGCGCCAATCCCGGCCTGCTGGACACGGTGCACATCGAGTACTACGGCACCGTGGTGCCGCTGTCGCAGGTGTCGAACATCTCCGTGCTCGACCCGCGCACGCTGTCGGTCCAGCCGTTCGAGAAGGGCCTGGGCCCGAAGATCGAGAAGGCCATCCGCGACAGCGACCTGGGCGTGAATCCCGCGTCGATGGGCGACCTCATCCGCGTGCCGATGCCGCCGATGAGCGAGGAACGCCGCAAGGAGATGACCAAGATCGTGCGGCAGGAGGGCGAGCAGGCCAAGGTGGCGATCCGCAACCTGCGCCGCGACGCCAACGAGCACATCAAGAAACTCGTGAAGGACAAGCACGTGTCCGAGGACGAGCAAAAGCGCGCCGAGGGCGACATCCAGAAGGTGACGGACCGGCACATCGCCGACATCGATTCGCTCGTGCACACGAAGGAACAGGAGATCATGGCCGTCTGAGCCGTGACCGTCCCCCGCGATGACGACCCAGCGCATCCCGCACCACGTCGCGATCGTCATGGACGGCAACGGCCGCTGGGCGACGCGGCGCTTCCTGCCGCGCGTGGCCGGCCACAAGAAGGGCATGGACGCGCTGCGCGCCTGCGTGCGCCACTGCGGCGACCGCGGCGTGAAGGTGCTCACGGTATTCGCGTTCTCGTCCGAGAACTGGAAGCGTCCCGCCGACGAAGTCTCCGCGCTGATGGAGCTGCTCGCGACAGCGCTCGTGCGCGAGGTGCCGCGATTGCGCGGCGAAGGCGTGCAGCTGCACTTCGTCGGTGACCGCTCGGCGCTCGGCGACAAGGTGCGCGCGGGCCTGGAGCAGGCCGAAGCCGGCACTGCCGCCAACTCGCGCCTCGTGTTCAACGTGTGCTTCAACTACGGCGGCCGCTGGGACATCGCGCAGGCGGCCGCGAAGCTCGCCGCCGCCGGCGCCTCCATCACCGAGGCGAGCCTCGCGCGCGAGATGGCGCTGGCGCACGTGCCGGACCCGGACCTGATCATCCGCACCGGGGGCGAACAGCGCATCTCCAATTTCCTGTTGTGGCAGGCCGCGTACTCGGAGCTGTATTTCAGCGACAAGCTGTGGCCCGACTTCGACGACGCCGCGTTCGACGCGGCGCTGGCCGACTACGCGGCGCGCGAGCGGCGGTTCGGCAAGACATCCGAGCAGGTCGCGCAGCGCGTGCAGAAAGCCGCCTGAGATGCTCAAGCAGCGCGTGATCACGGCGATCGTGCTGCTGGCGATCCTGCTGCCGGCCCTGTTCTGGCGCACGCCCGTCCCGTTCGCCGCGGTCGTGCTCGCGCTCATCGCCGCCGGCGCGTGGGAGTGGGGGCGGCTCAATGGCCTGCAGATGGGCGGCGCTCTGGTGCTCGCGGCCGTCTGCGTCGCGTTGTGCGGCGCGTCGTGGTATTCGGGAATGGTCGCGAAGCAGGACACGTTCCTGTGGGCGATCGCCGGCGGCCTGTGGGTGATCTGCGGGGCGTTGCTGCTCCAGCGCGGCGTCGCCGGATGGCCGGGCATTCCGAAGCCGGTGCGCATCGTCGCCGGCGTGCTGGCGCTGTGGGTCGCGTGGCTCGCGGCCGCGCAGGCGCGCGTGATCGGCATCAATTTCCTGCTCTCGGTGCTCGTGCTCGTGTGGGTCGCCGACATCGCGGCCTATGCCGCCGGCCGGACCTTCGGCCAGAAGTTCACGAAGCAGAAGCTCGCACCGGCGATCAGCCCCGGCAAGAGCTGGGAAGGCGCGTGGGGCGGCACGCTCGGCGTGCTCGTGCTCGGCATCGCGTGGGCGTTCGCGGACCACGCGTTCGATGCGCGCGTGGCTAGCATCTATTCGCGCGTGGCTGCCGCCGGCTGGTGGCTGCTGCCGATCGCCGCGGTGTTCCTCACGGCGATGAGCATCGTCGGCGACCTCGTCGAGTCGCTGGTCAAGCGCAGCGCGGGCGTGAAGGATTCGAGCGGCCTCTTGCCCGGACACGGCGGCGTGCTCGACCGCGTCGACGCGCTGCTGCCGACGCTGCCGCTCGCGATGTTCATCAGCACGATGGTGTCGTGATGGGCGCGCAGAAGGTCGCCGTCCTCGGCTCCACCGGTTCGATCGGCGCCAACACGCTCGATGTGATCAAGCGCCATCCCGATCGCTTCGAGGCTTTCGCCCTGACGGCATCGACGCAGGTCGACCTGATGCTCGAACAGTGCGCCGCGTTCCAGCCGCAGTTCGCCGTGATGGCGAACGAGTCCGCCGGCCGCGAACTGGCGCGGCGCATCGAGGGCCGCGGCTGGCGCACGAACGTGACGTGGGGCGCCAAGGCGCTCGAGGACGTCGCGGCGCATGAATCCGTCGACACCGTGATGGCGGCGATCGTCGGCGCGGCGGGGCTCGCGTCGTGCCTCGCCGCCGCGCGCGCGGGCAAGCGGCTGCTGCTGGCCAACAAGGAGGCGCTGGTGGTCGGCGGCGAATTGTTCCTGCGCGCCGTCCGCGAGGGGGGGGCGAAGCTGCTGCCGATCGACAGCGAACATTCGGCCATCTTCCAGTCGCTGCCCGAGGACGCGGCGGCCTGGCCCGTCCGCGTCGACAAGATCATCCTCACCGCATCGGGCGGGCCGTTCCGCACGCGCGACCCGAAGACGCTGCGCGACGTCACGCCGGAAGAAGCGGTGGCGCATCCCAACTGGGTGATGGGCCGCAAGATCTCGGTGGATTCGGCCACGATGATGAACAAGGCGCTCGAAGTGATCGAGGCGCGCTACCTGTTCGGCCTGGCGCCCGAGCGGCTCGAGGTGGTGATCCATCCGCAAAGCGTGATCCACTCGATGGTGCAGTACCACGACAAGTCGGTGGTCGCGCAGCTCGGCACGCCCGACATGCGCGTGCCCATCGCCTACGGCCTCGCGTGGCCCGATCGCGTCGAATCGGGGGCGCAGGCGCTCGATTTCCATTCGCTCGCGGACATGACCTTCGAGGCGATGGACAGCCGCGGCCACCCCGAGCGCTTCCCCGGGCTGAAGCTGTCGTGGCAGGCGCTGCGCGCCGCGCCGGGCACCACGGCTGTGCTCAATGCCGCGAACGAAGTTGCCGTCGAAGCCTTTCTTGCGCGCAAAATCCGGTTCGACGAAATCCACGCCGTGAACCTTGCAACTTTGTCGGCTGTCGCCGCATCCAACCCCGGGTCGCTGGGCGACCTGCTGGAGCTGGACGCGCGCGCGCGTTCCGCCGCCGCTGCGCAGGTCGGGCGCCTTGCCGCTTAACGTATGTTGACCACCATCGTCGCTTTCCTCGTCGCGCTGGGCGTGCTGATCGCCGTTCACGAGTACGGCCACTACCGCATGGCGGTGGCCTGCGGCGTGAAGGTGCTGCGCTTTTCCGTCGGCTTCGGCCGCGCCGTCTTCACGTACCGGCCCAGGAAGCAGAAGCGCGGCCAGGACACCGAGTTCGTCATCGGCGCCTTCCCGCTCGGCGGCTACGTCAAGATGCTCGACGAGCGCGAAGGCTTCGTGAATCCCGAAGAGCGCCACCTGGCCTTCAATACGCAACCGCTCGGCGCGCGCGCGTTGATCGTCGCGGCCGGGCCCGTGGCGAACCTCCTGCTCGCGGTCGTCCTCTACTCGGCCGTCAATTGGTGGGGCGTCGAGGAGCCCAAGGCGATCATCTCGAGCCCCGTCGCGGGCTCGCTCGCCGACCATGCCGGCCTGCACGCGGGCGACCACGTCACGCGCGGCGGCTTCGACGGCGACGACCTGCAGCGGATCCGCTCGTTCGAGGACCTGCGCTGGCTGCTCACGCGCGGCGCGCTCGACGGGCGCGACGTGCGGCTCGAGGTCGAAGGCAGCTCGCGCCAGCCGCTGCTCGAGCTGTCGGGCATGCGCGTGCGCGAAGCGGACGCGCAGCTGTTTCGCACCATCGGCATCGTCAGCCCGTGGACCCCGCCGGTAATCGGCGAGGTGATGGACAAGGGCGCGGGCCGGCGCGCGGGCCTGCGCGAGGGCGACATCGTGCTGGCCATCGGCTCGACGCAGGTCCTGGACGGCCCGCAGCTGCGCGACCGCATCCGCTCGGCAGTGAACGCGGGCCAGGGCGTGCGCGAGACCTGGCGCATCCGGCGCGGTGGCTCCGTGATGGAGCTGCCGGTGCAGCCCGATGCCGTGCGCGAAGGCGACAAGACCGTCGGGCGCATCGGCGCCTTCGTCGGCGCGCCGCCGCAATTCACCACCGTGCGCTACGGGGCGGTCGAAGGTTTCGAGAAGGGCGCGCAGCGCACCTGGGAAATCTCGGTGCTCACGCTGCGCATGATGGGCCGCATGGTGATCGGCGAAGCGTCGATCAAGAACCTGTCGGGCCCGCTCACGATCGCCGACTACGCGGGCAAGTCGGCGAACCTCGGGCTCACGCAGTACCTGGTGTTCCTCGCGCTCATTTCCGTGAGCCTCGGCGTGCTCAACCTGCTGCCGCTGCCGGTCTTGGACGGAGGACACCTGATGTATTATCTTTGGGAGGCCGTCACGGGGCGGAGCATCTCCGAAGCCTGGATGGAGCGCCTGCAGCGTGGCGGGGTCGCGGTGCTGCTGCTGATGATGTCGATCGCGCTGTTCAACGACGTCACGCGCCTCTTTGGATAACAAACATAGAAGTGCCGGTACAGGCGTCGCCACGAAGCGTCGCGGGCCCAACCCTGATTCATGAAGAAACACATCAAGCGCTTGCGCGTGCGCACCGTCTCGGCCCTGGCGGCCATCGCTTTCGCCGCGAATGCGTGGGCCGTGGACCCGTTCACCGTCAAGGACATCCGCGTCGAGGGCCTGCAGCGCGTCGAGCCCGGCACCATCTTCGCGTCGCTGCCGTTTCGCATCGGCGAGCAGTACAACGACGAGAAGGGCACCGCGGCGATCCGCGCGCTGTTCGCGCTCGGCCTGTTCAAGGACGTGCGCATCGAGGTCCAGAACGACGTCGTGATCGTGGTCGTCGAGGAAAGGCCCACGATCGCCGAGATCGATTTCGCCGGCATCAAGGAATTCGACAAGGACAACCTGCGCAAGGCGCTGCGCGAAGTGGGGCTCACCGAAGGCCGGCCCTTCGACCAGAGCCTGGCCGACCGCGCCGAGCAGGAACTCAAGCGCCAGTACATCGACCGCAGCTTCTACGGCGCGCAGGTGGTCACCACCGTCACGCCCACCGAGCGCAACCGCGTGAACCTCACCTTCACCGTGACGGAGGGCGAGCCGGCGCGCATCCGCGACATCCGCATCGTCGGCGCGCACGCATTCAGCGAGTCGTCGCTCAAGAAGCTGTTCGACCTGGACACCGGCAACTGGCTGTCGTTCTACACGAAGTCCGACCGCTACTCGCGCACGAAGCTCAACGCCGACATCGAGACGCTGAAGTCCTACTACCTGTCGCGCGGCTTCCTCGAGTTCCGCGTCGATTCCACCCAGGTCGCGATCTCGCCGAGCAAGGAAGAGATCTCCATCACCGTCAACATCTCCGAGGGTGAGCGCTACGTCGTGTCGGGCGTGAAGCTGCAGGGCAACTACCTGGGCAAGGAAGACGAGTTCAAGTCGCTGATCACCATCAAGCCCGGCGAGCCGTACAACGCCGACCAGGTGACCACGACGACGAAGAACTTCACCGACTACTTCGGCAACTTCGGCTACGCGTTCGCGCAGATCGAGGCGCGCCCGGTCATCGACCGCGAGAACAACCGCGTGGCGATCGTGCTGATCGCCGACCCCGCGCGCCGGGCCTACGTGCGCCGCATCAACATCCAGGGCAACAACCGCACGCGCGACGAAGTGATCCGCCGCGAGTTCCGCCAGTTCGAATCGTCCTGGTACGACGGCGACAAGATCAAGCTGTCGCGCGAGCGGCTCGAGCGCCTGGGCTACTTCAAGGATGTCAACGTCGAGACGCAGGACGTCCCCGGCGCGCCCGACCAGGTCGACCTGAACGTCAAGGTCGAGGAAAGGCCCACCGGCAGCCTCCAGGTCGGCGCGGGCTACTCGCAGGCCGAAAAGCTCACGCTGACCTTCGGCATCAAGCAGGAGAACGCGTTCGGCACCGGCAACTACCTGGCCGTGGACGTCAACACCAGCGCGTACAACCGCGTGATCTCGTTCTCGTCGGTCAACCCGTACTTCACGCAGGACGGCATCTCCCGCGGCTTCGACGTGTACTACCGTTCGTCCAAGCCGTACCAGGACCAGGGCGGCAACTACCGGCTCGAGACCTTGGGCGCGTCGCTGCGCTTCGGCATCCCGTTCTCCGAGACCGACACGGTCTACGTGGGCGGCGCCGCCGAGCGCGTGAAGATCATCCCGGGCACGAACATCCCGGCCGCTTACCTGGCGTTCGCCGACTCGTACGGCTTCACGACGAACAGCCTGCCGCTCACGCTCGGCTGGGGCCGCGACTCGCGCGACAGCACGATCACGCCGACGAAGGGCCGCTTCCAGCGGCTGGGCGCCGAGCTCGGGCTGATCGGCGACACGAACTACTTCCGCACCAACTACCAGCTGCAGCAGTACATCCCGGTCACGAAGCAGTTCACCGTGGGCCTGAACGGCGAGGTCGGCTACGGCAAGGGCCTGAGCGGCCATCCGTTCCCGGTGTTCAAGAACTTCTACTCCGGCGGCCTCGGCTCGGTGCGCGGCTTCGAGCAGGGCACGCTCGGCCCGATCGACATCACGGGCTCGATCATCGGCGGCTCCAAGAAGGCCACCTTCAACGCCGAATTCATCACGCCGTTCCCCGGCGCGGGCAACGACCGCTCGCTGCGCGGCTTCGCCTTCTTCGACGCCGGCAACGTCTGGGGCGCGAACCAGAAGATGAGCTTCGCCGACATGCGCGCCTCGGTGGGCGTCGGCGTCTCGTGGGTGTCGCCGATCGGGCCGCTGAAGATTGCGCTGGCGCACCCGGTGCGCAAGTTCGCCGGGGATAAAATCCAGCCCATCCAATTCCAGATCGGGACCCAATTCTGATGAAGTCCATCGCCCGTCGATTGCTCCCCGTCGTGTTCGCCGCGGCCACCGCGTTCGCGCATGCGCAGGCGCAGGCGGACGAATTCAAGATCGGCTTCGTCAACACCGACCGCATCTTCCGCGAGGCCAACATGGCCAAGACGGCGCAGGCCAAGCTCGAGCAGGAGTTCTCGCGCCGCGAGAAGGAGCTCAACGACATGAGTGCGGCGCTCAAGACCGCCTCGGACAAGTTCGAGCGCGAGGCGCCGACGCTGTCGGAAAGCCAGCGCGGCGTGCGCCAGAAGTCGCTGGTGGACATGGACCGCGACTTCCAGCGCAAGCGCCGCGAGTTCCAGGAAGACCTGAACGCGCGCAAGAACGAAGAGCTGCAGCAGGTCCTCGACCGTGCCAACCGTGTCGTCAAGCAGGTCGCCGAGCAGGAGAAGTACGACGTCATCCTGCAGGAAGCGGTCTACATCAACCCCAAGCTCGACATCACCGACAAGGTGATCCGCGCGCTCAACTCAGCGGCCACGCCGGCGAAGTAGGCGCAATGTGCCGCACCGCCTAGGCACCATCGTCCGCGCCCTTGGCGGCGAACTGCACGGCGACGGCAACCGCGCGATCGATTCGATCGCCCCGCTGGAGACGGCGGGGCCCGGCGCGATTGCGTTCCTGTCGAACCCCAAGTACCTGCCGCAGCTTGCGCAGTCGAGGGCCGGCTGCGTGATCGTCGGCGCAGCGGCACGCGACGCCGCGGCCGAACGCGGCGACTGCATCGTCGCCGACGATCCGTATTTCTACTTCGCGCGCCTGACGCAATGGTGGAAGCAGCAGGAAGCGCAGGACGACGGCCCGGCGATCCACCCGAGCGCCGTCGTGCACGCGCAAGCCGTGGTCGACCCGGGCGCGCAGGTCGGCCCGCTGTGCGTCGTGGAACGCGGCGCGCACATCGGCGCGCACACGGTGCTCAAGGCGCGCGTGCACGTCGGCGAACGCTGCGTGATCGGTGCGCGCTGCATCGTGCACCCGGGCGTGGTGATCGGCGGCGACGGCTTCGGTTTCGCGCCGCATGACGGGCATTGGGTGAAGATCGAACAGCTCGGCGCCGTGCGCATCGGCGACGACGTCGAGATCGGCGCGAACACGTGCATCGACCGTGGCGCGCTGTCCGACACCGTCATCGAGGACGGCGTCAAGCTCGACAACCTGATCCAGGTCGGCCACAACGTGCACATCGGCCGGCACACGGTCGTCGCGGGCTGCGTCGGCATCTCGGGCAGCGCGAAGATCGGCGCGCACTGCATGATCGGCGGCGGCGTCGGCATCGCCGGGCACCTCACGATCGCGGACCACGTCACGGTGGCGGGCTTTTCGCTGGTGTCGGGCTCGATCCACAAGCCGGGCCATTACGGCGGCGCGTTCCCCATCGACGACAATGCGGCGTGGCTGAAGAACGCCGCCGCGCTGCGCCAGCTGTACCAGCTGCGCGAGCGCGTGAAAGCACTGGAGAAGAAAACGTGAGCGCGCCGACGCTGGACATCCACGGCATCCTGAAGAAACTGCCGCACCGCTACCCGTTCCTCCTGGTGGACCGGGTGATCTCGCTGGAGGCGGGCAAGACCATCCGCACCCTGAAGAACGTGACCATCAACGAGCCGTTCTTCGTCGGCCATTTCCCGACGCGCCCCGTGATGCCGGGCGTGCTGATGATCGAGGCGATGGCGCAGAGCGCCGCGATCCTCGCGTTCGCCACGGTGGGCATTGAAAAGCTCGACGAGGGCGCCGTCTTCTATTTCGCGGGCATCGACGGCGCGCGCTTCAAGCGGCCGGTCGAGCCGGGCGACCAGCTCACGATGGACATCTTCACCGACCGCGCGAAAGCCGGCATCTACAAGTTCCGTGCCGAGGCGCGCGTGGGCGAGGAGCTCGCGTGCGAGGCGCACCTGATGTGCACGATGCGCAAGGTGTCATGACGTCGATCCACCCGACGGCGATCGTCGAGAGGGGCGCGCAGCTCGATTCGTCCGTCACCGTCGGGCCGTACACGGTGATCGGCGCGCACGTGAAGATCGGCGCGGGCACGACGATCGCGCCGCATTGCGTGATCGAAGGCCACACCACGATCGGCCGCGACAACCGCATCTTCCAGTTCGCGTCGATCGGCGCCGCCAACCAGGACAAGAAATACCAGGGCGAGCCGTGCGAGCTGGTCATCGGCGACCGCAACACGATCCGCGAGTTCGTCACGTTCCACATCGGCACCGTGCAGGACAAGGCGGTCACGCGCATCGGCGACGACAACTGGATCATGGCGTACACGCACATCGCGCACGACTGCGTGGTGGGCAACAACACGACGATGGCCAACAACGCGACGCTGGGCGGCCACGTGGAGATCGGCGACTGGGTGACGGTCGGCGGCCTCACCGGCATCCACCAGCGCGTGAAGGTCGGCGCGCACGCGATGCTGGGCTTCCAGAGCGCGGTGTCGCAGGACGTGCCGCCGTTCATGCTCGTGGACGGCAATCCGCTCGCGGTGCGAGGCGTGAACGTCACGGGCCTGAAGCGCCGCGGCTTCAGCGAGGCCCGCATCGGCGCCATCCGCAAGATGCACAAGCTGCTGTACCGCGAAGGCCGCACGCTCGACGCCGCGAGGGCCGCGATCGGCGAGATCGCGGGTGAAGTGCCCGAAGCGCAGGCCGACGTGCAAATGATGCTCGGCTTCCTCGCCCAAGCCGACCGCGGCATCGCCCGCTGAAGGGGAAAGCGATGCGCTTTTCCATGGTGGCCGGCGAAACGTCCGGCGACCTGCTCGCGGGCCTGCTGCTCGAAGGCCTCACGCGCCGCTGGCCCGCGCTGGAAACCGACGGCATCGGCGGCCCCGACATGGCGCGCCACGGCTTCGACGCATGGTGGCCGTACGAGCGCCTCGCGGTGCGCGGCTATGTCGAGGTGCTGCGCCACTACCACGGCATCGTGAAGATCCGCGACGAGCTGCGCGCGAAGTTGATTGCCGATCCGCCGGATTGCTTCATCGGTGTCGACGCGCCGGACTTCAACCTCGGGCTGGAAGAGACGCTAAGAGGGCGCGGCATCAAGACCGTGCACTTCGTCTGCCCGTCGATCTGGGCGTGGCGCTACGAGCGCGTGCACAAGATCAAGCGCGCGGCGGACCACGTGCTGTGCCTCTTCCCGTTCGAGCCGGAAATCCTGGCGCGCGAAGGCATCGCGTCGACCTACGTGGGCCATCCGCTTGCGAACGTGATCCCGCGTGTGGCGGACAAGGCGGGCGCGCGCGCGCAAATCGGCATTCCCGAAGATGCGCCGGTGCTCGCGGTGCTGCCGGGCAGCCGCGCTTCGGAGATCGACTACCACGCGGAACCATTTCTCGCCGCCGCGGCGCTCGTGCAACGCGCGCGGCTGGGCCTGCATGTGGTGATTCCCGCGATTCCCTCGCTCAAGGTGCGCATCGAGCAAGCCGCGCGGCGGGCCGGGCTCGGCAATGCCGTGCACATCCTCGAAGGTCAATCGCACAGCGCGCTCGCCGCCTGCGACCTCACGCTGATCGCCAGCGGCACCGCGACGCTGGAGGCCGCGCTGTTCAAGCGGCCGATGGTGATCGCGTACCGCCTGAACTGGATCACCTACGGCCTCATGAAGCCCAAGGCGCTGCTGCCGTGGATCGGCCTGCCCAACATCCTGTGCAACGAAACCGTGGTGCCGGAACTGGTCCAGTCGCAAGTCAATCCCGAGTCGCTCGCTCGCGCGCTCTTGGATTGGCTGCAAGCTCCTGAGAGAATGGCGGCGGTCCGGGACAAGTTCGGCGCGCTGCACGAACTCCTCTCGCGCGACACCGCCACGCTTGCCACCGATGCGATCGAAAAGACTCTCCAGGGGTGAACAGGCCCGCCTCGCGGGCTGGGAACCGGTGGGCCTCACCGCGGGCGTGGACGA
>DATBPW010000477.1:0-2431 GCA_036561125.1 Ramlibacter sp.
TCTGGAAGCCCCAGCCGATCATCATCTGGTCGAACACGCTCGCGCCCAGCGTCGAAGCACCACTGGCAACGACGTTCGAGTTGACGCGCAGGCGCTGCGCGCCCGGCACGCTCGTGAGCGTCATCACCATCGGCGCATTCGGGCTTTGCGCAGGGCCCGTGAGCGTCGCGGCCGCGCCCGACGCATCCTTCAGCGTCGCTTGCGGCGAGCCGTTGGCGAACGCAAGTTGCGACGCGTGCATGGCCGACGAGTTCGATGCCTGGAACACCACGCCGCTCGCACCCGAGGGCGCGCTCACCGCGGCGATCACGAAGTGCGGGTCGCCGGCGTTGTACGGCACCACGTTGCGCGGGTTGCTCTCGACCAACGGTGTCGCAACGACCTTCTTGCACCAGAAACCCGACGTCGACCAGCCGGTGTGGTCCGTCGCTTTCCTGCCGTTGGCGACGCGCATCACGGACGGCGGCATGTTGGCCGTGGCCGCGATGTCGGTGTTCGCCCAGTTGATCATCTCCATCGCGTTGCCGGCCGACGAGCCGTAGCCCGAATCAGCGATCGCGCGGACGAACTGGCCGTCCTGCGCGGGCGCGCCGCTTTCATAGTCGGTGTAGCCGTCGGCCGCTTCCCACTTGCACGCGCTGTACTTCGCGATCAACGCGCGCGCGGCGTCGGCGAGGTTCGTCGCGGCGTAAGCGACCGGGTCCACTAGCGAATACACCTTGCGTGCCGGCGGCGCGTTGAATCCGCCGCTCACCGAGTAGCCCAGCGTCGTGACGCGATCCGAGGCCGGCGTGAACGTGTACGTGGCCTGCGAATTGGCACCGGCCGGCAGCGTGATCGATGGCGACGACAGCGTGCCGCCGTTGTTCGAACCGATGTTCACCGTCACGGGCGATGCGAGATAGCCCCGTGCGTAGACGGTGATCGTGATCGGCGTGCCGGCGAGCGCATAGCCCGGCCCGTCGTCGAAGATCGTCGCGGCGCTGATGTTCCAGCTCTTCTTCACGACACCCGACATCGCGGGTTCGAGCGTCCTGTTCTGGTGCCAGCCCGGCGCGAAGTTGATGCCGTAGTTGTGGATCGGCCAGTGCGCGCCGCCGTTCCACGGGTACAGCTCCACGTTGTTCGCACGCGCGTAATCGGTGAGGCGCTGGAAGTCTTCCTGCCAGCGCGGGTCGTCCAGCGGCATGCCGGTTTCGGTGAGCGCGAGCTTCAGCCCACCCTTGGCCGCGGCCCAGTCCACCGCGATCTTCAGGCGCTCCCATCCGGTGTCCACGCTGATCGGCACGTTGCCGATGCCCGCGCCGCTGGTTCCCTTCGCGACTTCGGCGTCCCAGTCGAAGCGCTGCCCTGTCGAGCCGGCATCGAGGTACATGTGCACCGAGTAGATGATGTTGGTGCCTCGCAGCGGCCAGTCGGGGTTGTCGGTGTCGATGACGAACGCCGCGCTCCAGCTGTTGCTGTCCAGGTAGATCGGGTTCGCGGGATCGATCGCGCGGATCGCGTCGATCGCGGCCTGCGCATACACGGGCCAGATGTGCAGGTCCTGGCTGCCGTCGGTGGTGGCGGTCGTGCCGCCGGGCGCGGGCATGTCGTTCGGCTCGTTCATCAGGCCGTAGCCGCCGAAGCCCGGGTGGTCCTTCCACAGCCGCGCGATGCGCGACCACAAGTCGGTGAAGTGCGCGACCGTCAACGTCGCACCCGGCGCCGTCGAGAAGATCCGCACGTAGCCCTGGGTGCCGTTGGTGGTGTACGGGTAGATCGTCGGGTCGCCCGGCTTCACGAGGCCGATGACCGAGCCGTCGGCCTGGTAGCGGAAGTCCTTGTAGCGGCACGCGTTGTGCAAGTCGATCCAGCACTTCGTTCCCGCCGCGGCATGCGCGTCGAGCACGGCCTGGATGTGCGACTGGTACATCGCATTGAACGCGCCGGGCGCGCCCACGATCGCCTGTGTCGCCGCGTTGATGTTCGTGTCGAACAGCACCGGTTGCAGCATCTCCCAGCGGATCGGCAGCCGGTTCTTGTTGTAGCCCTGCGAAGCGAGCCACGCGATGTCCGCCTTGCGCGGCGCTTCCCAGTTCACGTTCGCTTGCGTGCCGGCGGCGAAGCGCAGGTTGCCTTCCGTCGCTTCCATGCCGACGAGGTTCACGCCCACGCCGAGTCCCTGCGTCGGGCCGGGGCCGGGCGCGGGCGCGGGTGCAGGTGTCGGAGCAGGCGTCGGGGCCGGCGTCGGCGCGGGGGTCGGCGCCGGAACCGGTGGGGGCGCGGGTGACGGTGAAGGCGCCGGCGGAGCAGGCGGCACCGCACCCGAATCCGGCAGGGGCGCGGGCGCGGCGCCACCGCCGCCTCCGCAGCCCGTCACCGCGACGGCCACGGCGACGGCGGTCGCCTTGTTGAAGTCTCGCCGCCGGATCGTCATGGGGTGCCGCAG
>DATBPW010000478.1:0-17006 GCA_036561125.1 Ramlibacter sp.
CGAGCAGAACTTCCGCTTCGCCGCACCGCTGGCCGATCGCTTCTACGTGATGGAGCACGGCCGCATCGTCCAGCAGTTTGCCCAGTCCGAGCTCGCCAGCAACATGCAGATGTTGCGCGAGTACCTCGGAGTCTGATTCCCCTGTCCGTTACTGACCCAAGGAGACATCCATGAAGAAACTGACCCGAACCGCACTGGCCATCGCGCTGGGCGCGGCGTTCGCCACGTCCGCGCTCGCCGCGGGCAACGAAGTCGTCATCGGCGACATCGACGACCTGTCCGGCGTCTACGCCGACGTGATCGGCCAGGGCGGCATCGAAGCCGCGAAGATGGCGATCGCCGACTTCGGCGGCTCGGTCCTCGGCAAGAAGATCGTGCTGCTCTCGGCCGACCACCAGAACAAGCCGGACATCGGCGCGTCCAAGTTCCGCGAGTGGGCGGACCAGAACGGCGTCAACATGATCCTGGGCGGCTCCAACACCGGCGTGTCCATCGCCATGTCGAAGGTCGCGGCCCAGAAGAAGGTGCCGTTCATCGCGATCGGCGCCGCCGGCGCGTCGCTCACCAACGAGGACTGCACGCCGTACTCGGTGCACTATGCCTACGACACCACGTCGCTGGCCAACGGCACCGCCAGCGCGATCACGAAGGAAGGCGGCAAGACCTGGTACTTCCTCACGGCCGACTACGCGTTCGGCACGCAGCTGCGTGAAGCAGCCACGCGTGTGGTCGAAGCCAACGGCGGCAAGTCGCTGGGCGAAGTGCGCGTGCCGCTGTCGACGACCGACTTCTCGTCGTTCCTGCTGCAGGCGCAAGGCTCGAACGCGCAGGTGCTCGGCCTCGCGAACGCCGGCGGGGACTTCATCAATTCGCTGAAGGCCGCGCAGGAATTCGGCATCACGAAGAAGATGAAGCCGGCGGCGCTGCTCGCGTTCATCAGCGACATCCACTCGCTGGGCCTGAAGACCGCGCAGGGGCTGTATCTCACCACCGGCTGGTACTGGGACACCGACAAGGACAGCCGCGCCTGGGCCAAGCGCTACTTCGACGTCATGAAGAAGGAGCCGACCATGAACCAGGCGGCCTACTACTCGGCGACGATGCAGTACCTCAACGCCGTGAAGACGGTGGGCAGCACCGACCCGGACAAGGTGATGGCGCAGCTCAAGAAGCAGAAGATCAACGACATGTTCGCGAAGAACGGCTACATCCGCAGCGACGGCGTGATGATCCACACGATGTACGTGATGCAGGTGAAGACCCCCGCCGAATCGAAGTACCCGTGGGACTACTACAAGCAGGTGCGCACGATGTCCGGCGAAGAGGCCTTCGGCCCCATCACCGGCAAGTGCCAGTTCGCGAAGAAGTGACCTGAAGCCGCGGGCCGGCGCGTGCAGCGCCGGCCCGCGCAACGATCGACCCCATGACCGAAATCTTCGGCTATCCCCTGCCCGTCATCCTCGGCCAGCTCATGCTCGGGCTGGTCAATGGCTCGTTCTACGCCATGCTGAGCCTGGGGCTGGCCGTGATCTTCGGCCTCCTGGGGGTCGTCAATTTCGCGCATGGGGCGTTCTACATGCTCGGTGCCTTCGCGGCCTACTTCGCGATGGAGAGCCTGGGCATCGACTACTGGTTCGCGCTGATCGTCTCGCCGCTGGTCGTCGGCGCTTTCGGCATCGTGCTGGAGCGGCTGCTTCTCAAACACATCTACAAGCTCGACCCGCTGTACGGGCTGCTCCTCACGTTCGGCATGGCGCTGATCTTCGAGGGCGTCATGCGCTACCAGTTCGGGTCGACGGGCCAGGCCTATCCCGTCCCCGATGCGCTGCAGGGCGTGTTCAACCTCGGCTTCATGATCCTGCCGATCTACCGTGCCTGGGTCATCGTCGCGTCGCTGGTGATCTGCTTCACGACGTGGTTCGTCATCGAACGCACTTCGCTCGGCGCGACGCTGCGCGCGGCGACCGAGAACCCGCGCCTGGTGCAGGCGTTCGGCATCAACGTCCCGATCATCGTGACGCTCACCTACGGCGCCGGCGTCGGCCTCGCCGCGCTCGCCGGCGTGCTCTCCGCGCCCGTCGTGCAGGTCTCACCGCTCATGGGCTCGTCGCTCGTCGTGGTGGTGTTCGCCGTGGTCGTGATCGGCGGCATGGGCTCCATCTTCGGCGCGATCGTCAGCGGCCTCGTGCTCGGGATGGTCGAAGGCTTCACCAAGGTGATCTACCCGGAAGCGTCCAACATCGTGGTGTTCGTCATCATGGCCATCGTGCTCGCGGTGCGGCCGGCCGGCCTTTTCGGCAGGGAGTGACCGTGACGCGCGGAACCCTCATCGTCTACGCCCTGCTCATCCTGGCCGGACTCATCGCGCCGTGGCTAGGGATCTATCCGGTCTACCTGATGACGCTGTACTCGTTCGCGGTGTTCGCGTGCGCGTTCAACCTGCTGCTCGGTTTCGGCGGGATGCTGTCGTTCGGCCACGCCGCGTATTTCGGCCTCGGGTCGTACATCACGAGCTGGCTCGTCACGGCCCATGCATGGTCCACGGTTCCGGCGATCGTCGCGGGCATGCTCGCGAGTGCCGTGGCCGGGCTCGTCATCGGCGCGCTCGCGATCCGCCGGTCGGGCATCTACCTGACGATGATCACTCTCGCGCTCGGGCAGCTCGTGTACTTCGTGTGCCTGCAGGCGCCGTTCACGGGCGGCGAGAACGGGATCCAGGGCGTGCCGCGCGGCACGCTGCTGGGCATCACGTCCCTGCGCCCCGACATCGCCATGTATTACTTCGTCCTTGCCGTGCTCGTGGCCGTGTTCCTGGGCATCCGCCGCATCGTGTCGTCCCCGTTCGGACAGGTGCTCAAGGCGATCCGCGAAAACGAGCCACGCGCGATTTCCCTCGGCTACACCGTGGAGCGCTACAAGCTGCTCGTGTTCATCCTCTCGGCGTCGATCGCCGGGCTGGGCGGTTCGCTCAAGGCGCTGGTGCTGGGCTTCTCGACGCTCACCGACGTGCTGCAGGGCACGTCCGGCGAAGTGATCCTGATGACGCTGCTCGGCGGCGCGGGCACTTTCCTCGGGCCCGTCGTCGGCGCAGGCGTCGTCGTCACGCTTCAGGACGTCCTGTCCGACCGCGTCGGATCGTGGGTGACCGTGATCATCGGCTTCATCTTCGTGCTGTGCGTGCTCGCCTTCCGCAAGGGCCTCGTCGGCGAGACCATCGCGTGGCTGGAGCGCCGGCGCGCCCGCAGCGCATGAAGCGGCTGTCGTGCAGGTGATTGGCGCGGCTCCCGCGCCGCGGTAGCCTCGCGCCTTCACAGATGGAGACAAGCATGCAAGACCTCTTTTCCCTGCATGGCCGCACCGCGCTCGTGACGGGCGGCTCGCGCGGCATCGGCAAGATGATCGCCACCGGTTTGCTCACGCAAGGCGCCAAGGTCTACATCTCCGCGCGCAAGGCCGAAGCCTGCAACGCGGCTGCGAAAGAGCTGTCGGCGCTCGGCACGTGCATCTCGCTGCCCGCCGACGTCTCCAATGTCGAAGGCGCGCGCGCCCTCGCGAAGGAGCTCGCCGCGCGCGAGCAATCGCTGGACATCCTCGTGAACAACGCGGGCGCGGCCTGGGGCGAGGACTTCGACACCTTTCCCGAAGCCGGCTGGGACAAGGTCGTGGACCTGAACATGAAGACACCCTTCTTCCTCACGCAGGCGCTGCATGGCCTGCTGAAGGCAGCCGCGACGCAACGCCCGGCGAAGGTGATCAACGTCGCGTCCATCGACGGCATTTCCGTCAACCAGTGGGAGACCTACTCGTACACGGCGAGCAAGGCGGGCCTGATCCATCTCACACGCCGCATGTCGCTGCGCCTTGCGCAGGACAACATCGTCGTTAGCGGCATCGCGCCGGGCCCGTTCGCGTCGGAGATGAACAAGATGGCGCGCGACCATGGCAACGAAGTCGCGCAACGCGTTCCCGCAAAGCGCATCGGCACGACGGAGGACATGGCAGGCGCCGCGATCTACCTCGCGTCGCGCGCCGGGGATTTCGTGGTGGGCGAAACGATCGTCGTCGATGGCGGCGTGACGCTCGCGCGCGGCTAGCCGCCCCAGCGCCAGTTCTGCGGTCCGCGGCTGGCGATCTTCACCGCGCCGACGCGGTTGCCGAGCGCCGCGCACTGCGCGAGGCTCCAGCCCTGCTCGAGGCCGAACAGCAGCGCGCCGCGCCACGCATCGCCACACCCCGTCGGGTCGACCACTTCGGCGGCGGCGACGCCGGGCACATGCGTCCTCTCGCCGCCGATCCACACCTCGCAGCCCTCGGCGCCCAAGGTGACGACAAGGCCATCGACGCGCTTCGAAATCTCCGCGCTGTCCCAACCCGTGCGCTCCGACAGCATCTTGCCTTCGTAGTCGTTCACCGTGACCCAGGTCGCCGCCTCGACGAATTGCGCGAGCTCGCGGCCGTCGAACATCGGCAGGCCCTGGCCCGGATCGAAGACGAAGGGAATTCCCGCGGCCCTGAACTGCTGCGCGTGCTGGAGCATCGCGTCGCGCCCGTCGGGCGAGATCATGCCCAGCTTGATGTCGCCGCGCGCCGGCACGCCCGTGATGTGCGCCTGCATCATCGCGCCGGGATGGAATGCGGTGATCTGGTTGTTGTCCACGTCCGTCATGATCATCGCCTGCGCGGTGTACGAGTCGGGCACCTCGCGAACGAATTCGGTGCTGATCCCCAGCTGCTGCATCCGCCCGATGTAGTCGCGCCCGTCGCTGCCCACCGTCGCCATCGGCACCGGCGTCCCGCCGAGCAGCTTGAGGCTGTAGGCGATGTTGCCCGCGCAACCGCCGAAGTCGCGCCGCAACTGCGGCACGAGGAACGACACGTTCAGGATGTGCAGCTGGTCGGGCAGGATCTGGTCGGCGAAGCGCCCGTGGAAATCCATGATGGTGTCGAACGCGAGCGAACCGCAGATGAGAGCCGGCATGACAGTCTTCTCTTTCGTGATTTCAGGGATAGAAAACGACCACCCGATAACCCGCCACGCGCGCGGCCGCAGCCGTCGCGTTGACGGCGAGCGCCACCGAGGTCGACCAGTCCGAAGCGGGCGCGATGGCCGCGGTGCCGGGCGCGAAGTCCGCGGGCTGCAGCACGCGCCGCAGGACGGCCTCGTCCTGCGCATCGGTGAGCGTGACTTCCAGCGCGGGCATCGCCACCGGCGTGACGGCGCGGTTCTTGATGGTGACGTCGAGCCGGTAGGTGTCGCCGCGCAGCTTGTTGAACGACGACGTCTCGATCGCCACCGCTTCGATCGCGTGCGGCGGCCCCAGGCGGCAGTGCAGCACATCGCACATGCGCACGAGCCACGGGCGCGCCTCGGGATGCGTCGCGGCGAGCCGGTCGCGGTCGTTGTACACGACCTGCGCGCCGAGCAGCACGGCGAGGACCAGCAACAGCAGCACGAGGAGCGCGCGGACTGCCGGCTTGCGCCAGAAATCGCGGCGCCGCGCCTGCCGCACGAATGACAGGTCGTGCAGTTCGGGCTCGGGTTCCAGCGGGACCGGCTTCGAAAAGCCGTAAGGGCCCGCGGCCTCGACATCCGCCGTGTCCGCGCGGCGCAGCTCGAACGGCTGGTCGAGCGGATGTTCGTGCAGCGCATTGACCTGCTCGTCGATCTCGATCGCGTCCGGTGTCGCGTCGATCACGCTGTCGTCCACCTGGCTGTGCACCGACGGATAGCTCGAATTCACCGACTCGAGCTCGGAGTCGGCAGGGGGCACGGATACTTCGACGCGCTCCTCGGTCTTCGTGACCGCGGGCAGGTCGATTTCGGCTTCGTCGCGCAGGTCCGCCGTGGCGTCGAAGATCTCCGCGCAATGGCCGCAGCGAACCCAGCCCTCCGAGATCCTGAGCTGGTCCGCGACCACCTTGAACATCGTCCCGCAAGCGGGGCAGCGCGTGATCAGGCCCATGAGCGGGCGATTGTAGGGCTCACCGCCGCGCGGTCATCAGGACCCAGCCCTCTTCGGCGGCAGCGACCTCGAGCTGCACATTCGGCGCATAGGCCGCCTTCAGCTCGTCCGCCTGCCGCTCGAGAATGCCTGCCAGCACCAGCGAGCCGCCGTCCGCCACACGCGAGCAAAGCAGCGGCGCCAGCACCTTCAGCGGCAACGCCAGGATATTGGCGAGCACCACGTCGTATGTGCCCTTCGCCTCGTCGGGCAAGCCCGCATGCAGGTGCACGCCGTTCGCCTGCGCATTCGCGACCGTCGATTGCACCGCGGCGGCATCGATGTCCACGGCGTCGACCTCGCGTGCGCCGAACAGCGCGGCCGCGATCGCGAGGATGCCGGAGCCGCAGCCATAGTCGAGCACGCGCCGGCGGGCGACATCGTGCTGGGCGATCCAGCGCAGGCACATCCGGGTCGTGGGATGCGTGCCGGTGCCGAATGCGAGCCCGGGGTCGAGGCGGATCACTTTCTTCGCTTGCGCGGGTGGCTCGTGCCACGTCGGCACGATCCAGAAATCCGGCGTGATCGCGACCGGCGCGAACTGGGATTGCGTGAGGCGCACCCAGTCCTCGTCGGGCACGGGCGCGACACCCTGCACCTCGCAGCGTCCGAAGAACTCCTGGGCCTGGAGGATGCGCGCGGCCTCGCGGGCGGCCGCTTCGTCGTTGAACAGCGCCAGCACGCGCGAGCGCTGCCAGCCCTCCTTGGGCGGCGGCAGCCCCGGCTCGCCGAAGAGCGCCCGTTCGGAGTCGGTCTGCGCGTCGGCATCCTCGACCGAAACGCTCAGTGCATCGAGCGCTTCGAGCGCATCGCTGACGGGCTCGACCCGGTCCTCGGGGCACAGCAGGCGCAGCTCGAACATCCCGGTCGCTCAGCGCTTGTGCTGCGCGAGCCACTCCTCGAGGTAGTGGATGTTGGTGCCGCCTTCCATGAAGCGCGCGTCGACCATCAGTTCGCGGTGCAGCGGGATGTTGGTATTGATCCCTTCGACCACCGTCTCGGCGAGCGCGCCGCGCATGCGGGCCAGCGCCTGGTCGCGCGTGTCGCCGTGCACGATGATCTTGCCGACCATCGAGTCGTAGTTCGGCGGCACGAAGTAATTGTTGTACACGTGCGAGTCGACGCGCACGCCGGGCCCGCCCGGCGCATGCCACAGCGTGATGCGGCCCGGCGAGGGAACGAACGTGTACGGGTCTTCCGCGTTCACGCGGCACTCGATCGCGTGGCCGCGCAGCTGGATGTCGCGCTGCGTGAAAGGCAGCTTCTCGCCGGCGGCGACCATGATCTGCGTCTTCACGATGTCGATGCCCGTCACCATCTCGGTGACCGGGTGCTCGACCTGCACGCGCGTGTTCATTTCGATGAAATAGAACTCGCCGTCCTCGTACAGGAACTCGAACGTGCCGGCGCCGCGATAACCGATCCGCTTGCAGGCCGCGACGCAGCGCTCGCCCACTTTCTCCACGAGCTTGCGCAGGATGCCCGGCGCGGGCGCCTCCTCGATGATCTTCTGGTGGCGCCGCTGCATCGAGCAGTCGCGTTCGCCCAGGTACACCGCATTCTTGAATTTGTCGGCCAGCACCTGGATCTCGATGTGCCGCGGGTTCTGCAGGAACTTCTCCATGTAGACCGCGGGATTGCCGAACGCGGCCTGCGCCTCGGCCTTCGTCATCTGCACGGCGTTGACCAGCGCGGCTTCGGTGTGCACGACGCGCATGCCACGGCCGCCGCCACCGCCCGCTGCCTTGATGATCACCGGGTACCCGACGGACTTCGCGATGCGGCGGATTTGCGCCGGGTCGTCCGGGAGTTCACCTTCGGAGCCCGGCACGCATGGCACGCCCGCCTTGATCATCGCCTGCTTGGCCGACACCTTGTCGCCCATGATGCGGATCGATTCCGGCGTCGGGCCGATGAACTGGAACCCGCTCTTTTCCACGCGCTCGGCGAAGTCGGCGTTCTCCGAGAGGAAGCCGTAGCCGGGATGGATGGCCTCGGCGTCGGTCACTTCGGCGGCCGAGATGATCGCGGGCATGTTGAGATAGCTGTGCGACGACGGCGGGGGGCCGATGCACACCGCTTCCTCCGCCAGCTTCACGTATTTCGCTTCGCGATCGGCTTCGGAATAGACCATCACCGCGCGAATGCCGAGCTCGCGGCACGCGCGCTGCACCCTCAGGGCAATCTCGCCGCGGTTGGCGACCAGGATCTTCTTGAACATTCGGGCGGCCGTTTACTCGATCACGAAGAGGGGCTGTCCGTACTCCACCGCCTGCCCGTTCTCCACGAGGATCTGCGTGATCGTGCCGCCCTTGCCGGCTTCGATCTCGTTGAGGATCTTCATCGCTTCGATGATGCAGACCGTGTCGCCCTCCTTGACCTGCGCGCCGACTTCAACGAAAGACTTCGCGCCCGGGCTGGCGCAGCGATAGAAAGTGCCGACCATCGGCGACTTGACGACGTGCCCGGTGGGCGCGGCCGGCGGCACTGCGGCTGCTTCAGGGGCTGCGCCTCCAGGAGCTTGGCCAGCGGCCAAGGCTGCGTGCGCGCCGGTCGTCGCGGCGGCCGGGACTGCCGCGGGCGCGACCATCTGGGGCATCGCCCCGCCGCCCTTCACGATCCGGACCTTGCCTTCGGCCTCCGTGATCTCCAGCTCGGACACGTTCGATTCCGACACCAGGTCGATCAGCGTCTTGAGTTTGCGCAGGTCCATGTCCCAACCCTCGTTCTGCGAAAGATGCGGGAATTTACAGCAAAACCCGTCTACTTTCGGATTTCAGCGCTCTTTTTCTTTTATTTGTAATTAGCAACTGGCCAGCGCGGAGTCCGGCGGTGGGCTGGAAACAAGGCGAAGCGTTTAAGCGAGCTGGCCAAGACGGCTCAACTCCGCAGAGGAGAGCTTGCCTATTTTACGCTGCAGCACTGCGCCGTCCGCGCCGACCGCAAGCGTGAACGGCAGGCCGCCGCTGTCGTTGCCCAGCGCCTTCGACAGCTCGGTCCCGCCGAGGCCGGCCAGCCCGACAGGGTAGGACACCGGCGTCTTCTTCATGAATTCCCGCACCTTGCTCGGCTGATCGATCGCAAGCCCGACCACTTGCCACTGGCGAGCGGTGTTCTGGCGGAAGAATGCGTCGAGCATCGGCATCTCATCGACGCAGGGCGGGCACCAGGTTGCCCAAAAATTGAGCAGCAGCGGCTTGCCGCGAAACGATTGCATCGCGAGCTGCGAGCCGGCGGGCGTGTCGAACGTCGCCGACCACAGCGAGGGGTCGACCCGGCCGGTGTCGCGATCGCCCCATTTCCAGATTGCGATGCCCGCGCCGGCAACGGCGGCGGCTGCACCGACCGCGGCGTACAGCAGGCCGCGGCGCCTTTCGTCCACGCCGGGAGGCGTGATGGCTTCAGTTGTCATGGGCGCTATTTTCCAGCAATGCGCGCACCGCGTCCGCCTTGCCCCGCGGCGAGCGCCCGCGCGAGTCCGGCTTCAGCGCGCCGCGAACGTCGTCATGGTCGTAGATGAGCAGGTGCACGCCGATGGCCTCGCCCAGTTCGCGGGAGACGCTCGAGAAACTCAGCGCCTCGACCGCCTCGCCGTTGAAGCCCGTCACCGTGCGCGCGTCGTAGCCAACCCGGTTTTCGATCAGGGCCAGCTCGGCCGACTTCGGGTCATCGCAGAACAACTGGAGGTAGATGTCGGACAGCCGCGTTGCCGTGCCATGCCACACCGCGCCGCCCAGGTACGGCCGGAACTCGGCGAGCCGGTCCATCCATGTGAGCGCGAGGCGCCGCAATGCGGCAAGTTCGCGCGGCTGCGTATCGGCGCAGAAGATCGAGATGTATTCGCGCACGGCCTCTTCGATCGCGTCGTTGTCGGGCAGCGCCGCGCGCGGCGGCAGCCCGAGCTGCTTCGCGGCGCGCCTTTTCGCCGGTCCGTATTCAAGCCCTTCCTCGACGACGAGGCGCGCGGCCGCCTGCGCGATCTCCAGTTTCGCGTCCATCACGGGACATTCTGCATTGCCCCGCCCGGCCGGGGCACTTACAGTGGCCCGAAAGAAGGAGACCGTGGCGATGAAGAGCACCATGATGGATGTTCCGCTGTCGATCAATCACTTCCTCGACAGGGCCGGCACGCTGTTCGCAGGCAACGAGGTCGTGTCGCGGCTTCCGGACAAGACCCTGCGCACGCACACGTACGGCGACATCCACCGGCGCACGCGCGCGTTCGGCGCCGCGCTGCGCAAGCTCGGCCTGAGGAAGGGCGACCGCGTCGCCACGCTGTGCTGGAACCATCACGCGCACCTCGAGTGCTACTTCGGCATCCCGGCCGCGGGCGGCGTCATGCACACGCTGAACCTGCGCCTCGCGCCCGACGAGATCGGCTGGATCGCAGGCAACGCGAAGGATCGCTTCCTCGTCGTCGACGACGTGCTGCTGCCGCTGTACAAGCAGTTCGCGCACCTGCATGCGTTCGAGAAAGTGATCGTCTTCCCGTTCTCGGGCGCGCCGGTTCCGCGCGACTATGAGAACTACGAGGCACTGCTCGATGCGGCCGACCACCGCAACTTCCAGTATGAGCCGCACGCCGAGACCGACCCGATCTCGATGTGCTACACGTCGGGTACGACGGGACGGCCCAAGGGCGTCGCGTACTCGCACCGTTCCACCGTGCTGCACACCTTGGTCGCGGCGCTCGGGGACTACTGGGGCTTGAAGAGCGCGGACGTCGTGTTGCCCGTCACGCCGATGTTCCATGCCAATTGCTGGGGCATGCCCTACGGCGCGGTGATGCTCGGCGTGAAGATGGTGTTCCCCGGCCCGCACCTGCATCCGGACGACTTGCTCGACCTGATCACCGCGCAGCCGCCGACGATGGCCCTGGGTGTGCCGACGATCTGGCTCACCCTGATCCAGGCCTATGAAGCGTCGCTGGTTGCGGGCTCGCCGAACCACGGGCGGTGGAAGCTGCCCGCAGGCATGCGCTCATTGGTCGGCGGCGCGGCCGTTCCCGAGTCGCTGATCCGCACATTCCACAAGCACGGCGTGTGGATCAACCAGGGCTGGGGCATGACCGAGACGTCGCCCGTGTGCACGATCTCCTATCCGCGCTCCGAACTGCAAGGCGCCAGCGAAGACGAGAAATATCGCCGCGCGGCGATGGCGGGCGTGCCCGTGCCGCTGGTCGACCTGCGCATCTGGGGCGAGGTCGCGCAGCAGCCGTGGGACGGCCAGAGCGTGGGCGAAGTGCAGGTGCGTGGCCCGTTCATCACGGGCAGCTACCACGAAGTGCCGGTGCAGCCCGACAAGTTCACCGAGGACGGGTGGCTGCGCACGGGCGATGTCGCATCCGTCGACGAACTCGGCTTCCTGCGCATCACCGACCGCACGAAGGACCTGATCAAGTCCGGCGGCGAGTGGATCAGTTCGGTCGACCTCGAGAACTCGCTCATGGCGCATCCCGCAGTCGCCGAAGCGGCCGTGATCGCGATACCGGACGAGAAGTGGAGCGAGAGGCCGCTCGCGTGCGTCGTTTTCAAGCCGGGCCGGAAGATCGGCACGAAGGAACTGGACGCGCACCTGTTGCAGCACAGTTTCGCGAAATGGCAATTGCCGGAGCGCTACGAATTCATCGACGCGATCCCGCGCACGTCGACCGGCAAGTTCTGGAAATTGAAACTGCGTGAGATGTTCCCGCGGTAGCAGCATCGGGAGGCATTGATGCGCCGCCGATAATCGGCGGATGCACCTTCACATCCTCGGCATCTGCGGCACGTTCATGGGAGGCGTCGCCGCGCTGGCACGCGAGGCCGGCCACAAGGTCACGGGCTGCGACGCGGGCGTGTACCCGCCCATGAGCGACCAGTTGCGCGCGCTCGGCATCGACCTGGTCGAAGGCTACGGCGCGGACCAGCTCTCGCTTGCGCCGGACGTGTGGGTGGTGGGCAATGTCGTCTCGCGCGCGCGCGGCGCGGACGGATCGCCGCGCTATCCGCTGATGGAAGCAATCCTCGACGAGGGACTGCGCTATACGAGCGGGCCGCAGTGGCTGTCGGAAAACGTACTGCAAGGGCGCCACGTCCTTGCGGTCGCCGGCACGCACGGCAAGACGACCACCACGTCGATGCTGGCTTGGGTGCTCGAACATGCGGGGATGCAGCCCGGCTTCCTCGTCGGCGGCGTGCCGACCAATTTCGGCATCTCCGCGCGGTTGGGCACGGGCAACGCATTCGTCATCGAGGCCGACGAATACGACACCGCGTTCTTCGACAAGCGCAGCAAGTTCGTCCACTACCGCCCGCGCACGGCGGTGCTCAACAACCTGGAATTCGACCACGCAGACATCTTCGACGACCTCGCGGCGATCGAGCGCCAGTTCCACCATCTCGTGCGCACCGTGCCCTCGAAGGGCCGCGTCGTCGTGAACGGGCTCGAAGAGAGCTTGGCGCGCGTGCTGCACATGGGCTGCTGGAGCGAGGTCCGTTCATTCGGGGCCGCGAACAGCGAATTCACGGCGCAAGGCGAGCCGCACGACTTCGCGGTCCTGCAAAGAGGCGAGCGTGTCGGGCAAGTGCAGTGGGACATGACCGGGCTGCACAACCAGCTCAACGCGCTGGCCGCGATCGGCGCCGCCGAGCATGTCGGCGTCCCACCGGAAAGATCGGCGCGCGCGCTCGGGGAATTCCGCAGCGTCAAGCGGCGGATGGAGGTGCGCGGCCAGGTTCGCGGCGTCACCGTCTATGACGACTTCGCGCATCACCCCACCGCGATTCGCACGACAGTGGATGGACTGCGGCGCAAGGTCGGTGCGGCGCGCATCCTCGCCGTGTTCGAGCCGCGCTCCAACACGATGAAGCTCGGCGCGATGAAGTCGCAACTCCCATGGAGCCTCGAGCAGGCGGATTTGTCCTTCTGCCACTCGGGCGGGCTCGATTGGGATGCGCACGAAGCGCTCGCGCCGCTCGGCGAGAAAGCGCGGGTTGCGGAGAGCGTCGACGAGATCGTGCGGCTGGTGAGTGCGGCCGCCCGTCCCGGGGATCACGTGCTTTGCATGAGCAATGGCGGGTTCGGCGGGATCCACCCGAAGTTGCTCGCGGCGCTCGCGCCGCCTCAGTGATCCGGGCGCAGCGGGGCCGGTGCAGTCAAGTCGGCGCGGGCAGGCCGCCGGGGCGGCGGCATTTCGGCCGGCACGAGTGAATCCAGGTTGAGGTTGCTGGGCGGCCCGCCGCTGTCCACGACCGGTGCGGCGCGCTTGCGATTCGACGTGACCGTGCCCACGAAATACAACGCTGCCAGTTCACGCGACATCCTCTCCTCGTCCATCCCGCAACGCTGCTGCAATTCGGCGAAGGTGGCCGGCTGGAGCATCAGCTCGCGCATCGCGAGCAGGTGGGAGTCCTTGATGCACGTTTGCGGCAGCCGCGGCGCGCGGCGGAAATAGATCAGGCCCGTGCGGTAGTGCCGCGGCAGGAGATCGCGTTGCGTGCGCATCGCGTATTGCCACATCAACTGCGACAGGCTCGTGCACACGAAATTGTCGGGCACGGCCGTGTGCTTGGCCCGCTGCCAGATCGCGCCGGCATCGAAGTCGTCGGGCTGCGCCGTCGAACGCACGGCCGCCTCCCCGTGCATGTCGACAACCGCCAGCAGCTCACCGTTCAGGCGCAGTTCGAACTTGCCGGCGCCGAGGGCCGACTGGTGTTCGGCGATGTGCGAAGCCAGGCTGTATTGCGCGATGGCTGGTGCCAGCCAAGTCTCGATCTGGCGCAGCGCCTTGACCATGCTTGCGTCCACACCGGCATCGAATGTGCACAACGCCCGCAGGTCGGGCGGCAGCGCTTCGGCGAACGCGACAGGGCGGTCCATGTCGGCAAGGTCGAACTGCAGCGAACGGCCGGTCGGCATGCCGGGCGCGACGCGGATCCGGTCCGGGCCGATCACTTGCGCGCGCGCGCCGTTGATCCACAGCGCATCGGCGGCGTCGATGTCGGCGACCTCCCAGGAATTGGCCTCGCCAGCGGACAGCGCGAGCATGCGCGCGATCTCTGCCTGGTGCTCGGCGCCAAATCCGGCGAGGCCGAGCCTGAAGACGGGCAATTCGAGGGTCATCTGTTGGGCTTGAATCTGCAACAACTATACGCCCAACGTTACGTTTTGCAAAAGTCAGCCGCGTCGTACTTTGACCGCCTCTGCGAGGATTTGTAGCGCGGAAAGCGAATTTTCCCAGCCCAGGCAGGCGTCTGTGATACTTTTCCCGTACTCCAGCGACTGCGGGCTGTCCTTGCCGGGCGAGAACTTCTGCGCACCGGCGTGCAGGTGGCTTTCGATCATCACGCCGAAGACCGACCTCGATCCGCCCGCAACCTGGCGGGCCACTTCGCGCGCCACCTCGACCTGCCGCAGCGGATCCTTGTTGCTGTTCGCGTGGCTGCAGTCGACCATCAGCACGGGCAGGAGCTTTGCCGCTTCAAGCTCCTTGCATGCGGCCGCGACGCTCGCCGCGTCGTAGTTGGGCGCCTTGCCGCCGCGCAAGATCACGTGGCAGTCGCGATTCCCGTTGGTCTGCACGATCGCGACCTGGCCGTTCTTGTGCACCGACAGGAAGTGGTGCCCGCGCGCCGCGGCCTGGATCGCATCGGTGGCGATTCGGATGTTGCCGTCCGTCCCGTTCTTGAACCCGATCGGCGCGGACAGCCCCGAGGCAAGTTCGCGATGCACCTGGCTTTCTGTCGTGCGCGCGCCGATCGCGCCCCACGAGATCAGGTCGCCGATGTACTGCGGCGAGATCACGTCGAGGAACTCGCTGCCCGCCGGCAACCCGAGCCGATTGATGTCGATGAGCAGGCTGCGCGCGATGCGCAGGCCCTCGTCGATGCGGAAACTCTCGTCGAGGTAGGGATCGTTGATGAGGCCCTTCCACCCGACGGTCGTGCGTGGCTTCTCGAAGTACACGCGCATGACGATCTCGAGCGTGTCCGCGTAGCGCTCGCGCACCTCCTTCAACCTGCGCGCGTAGTCGAGCGCAGCGAGCGGGTCGTGGATCGAGCACGGGCCGATGACCACCAGCAGCCGGTCGTCGCGGCCATGCATGATCGCGTGGATCGCGCGCCGCGTGTCGCTGATCAGCCGCTCGACCGGCGTGCCGCGGATCGGGAAGAAGCGGATCAGGTGCTCGGGCGGCGGCAGCACGGTGATGTCCTTGATGCGCTGGTCGTCGGTCTCGCTCGTCTTGTCGACGGGATGGGTCTGTTCCGATTTCTTCCAGGCATCGGTCGTTGCGGTCTTGGCGTTCATGGACGGGAAGCTCCTGAAGACAAAAAAACCGCCGGGGGTGCCGGCGGTTTTTCGAGGTTTGCGACGCGTTGTCTTGGGGTACGGTCAGCTCTCTCTTCCGCCGGGGGACAGGAGATGCCAAAAGTAGCCGAAGAAAAACGCGAAGCGCGTGTTCATGGGCAGCAATGTAGCACAGCGGCCCGCGCGCCTACAGCCGCAGCTTCTTCCACCACTGCACGGCGCGCTGCACCTGCGGGTCGGGCAGCGACCCGAGCGTGGATTCGCCGCTGGTCCCGCTCGCGAGCCACTGCTCGTACATGTCGATCAGCAGCATGCCTTCGCCCAGCGTGCGCCACGCCACCAGCTCGAAGTCTTCCGCCGTGAGCACCAGCTCCGCGCTGCGCGGTCCGCCACCGAGCACCCATTGCCCGATCAGCACGCGGAAATTGTTCAGGGCCTGCAGGTAGGCCGCGTATTCGTACAGGCCGCGCCAAGGCAGCCCGAGGTTCACCACCAGCTGGCGATGCGCCCGCAATACGGTGAGCAGGTCGACCAGCATCGGCGCGACGCTCGTGCGCGCGCGGTTCACGCGCAAGGACGCGATGATCGCCTCCACGTGCACCGACAGGTCGGCCATGCTTTCCGACAACAGGCGGCTGTCTTCGTCGGCGACGGCGCCGCGCAGGAAATTCGAGAGATCGCCGAACGTGTTGATGCTCGGCAGGTGGGAATGCGGGTCCCGCTTCAGGCGCGAGTTCGGCTGTGTGCTGCTGTCCGGCACGCGCCTTCCCTGCCGCTCAGGCCGTGCCGCCGACCGTCAGGCCGTCGATGCGCAGCGTCGGCTGTCCCACGCCCACGGGCACGCTCTGGCCTTCCTTGCCGCAAGTGCCCACGCCGGAATCGAGCGCCATGTCGTTGCCGATCATCGTCACGCGCGTGAGCGCATCGGGGCCGTTGCCGACGATGGTCGCGCCCTTGATGGGGTACAGCACCTTGCCGTTCTCGACCCAGTACGCCTCGCTCGCGGAGAACACGAACTTGCCGGACGTGATGTCCACCTGCCCGCCGCCGAAGTTCGTCGCGTACAAGCCCTTCTTCACGCCCGCGAGGATCTCGTCCGGCGACTTGTCGCCGCCCAGCATGTAGGTGTTCGTCATGCGGGGCATCGGGATGTGCGCATAGCTTTCGCGGCGGCCGTTGCCCGTGGGCGCGACGCCCATCAGCCGGGCATTGAGCGAGTCCTGCATGTAGCCGAGCAGGATGCCGTCCTCGATCAGCACCGTGCGCTGCGTCGGGGTGCCTTCATCGTCGACGTTGAGCGAACCGCGCCGGTCCGCGATCGTGCCGTCGTCGAGCACCGTCACGCCCTTCGCGGCGACGCGCTTGCCGACGCGGCCCGAGAACGCGCTCGAGCCCTTGCGGTTGAAGTCGCCTTCGAGGCCGTGCCCAATCGCTTCATGCAGCAGGATGCCGGGCCAGCCCGGGCCGAGCACCACCGTCATTTCGCCGGCGGGCGCGGGACGCGATTCGAGGTTCGTCAGGGCCGCAGTGACCGCGTCGTTCACGTACTCGTCGATCTTCTCGTCGTCGAAGTACGCAAGCCCGAAGCGACCGCCGCCGCCGCCGGTGCCCATCTCGCGCCGGCCGTTCTGCTCCGCGATCACCGTGACCGACAGGCGCGCGAGCGGGCGCACGTCGGCCGACAGCGTGCCGTCGGCGCGCGCGACCATCACCACG
>DATBPW010000479.1:0-3266 GCA_036561125.1 Ramlibacter sp.
CTTTCGAGGACGCGCTCGCGTCGCGCGAGAAGCTCGCGGCCGGCGAAGCGATCTTCGTCAAGAGCGGCCACATGGTCACGCGCCACAGCGTGAGCTTCTATGCGCAGGATTCCGAGCAGGCCGGCCTGCTCGCGCGCCAGCAGGAGATCGAGAACCTCGAGAAGCAATTGCGCGCGCAGGCGCTGATCACCGAAGAAGCGCGCACGGCACTGGTTCGCGCGGAGACCGCCTACAGCGACGCGACGCAGCGCCTTGTCACCGTGCGCCGCGATGCGGCCGACACGCAGGCGAAGCACCACGAGCTGCAGGTCGAAGTGGTCCGGCTCATGCAGCTTGCGGAGCAGACGCGCGCGCGCAGCGAGCAGATCGAAGGCGACTTGGCCGAAGTCGACGCGCAGCTGGGCGACTTGCAGGAGCGCCGCGTCACGGCCGAAGCGAAGTTCGAAGAGCTCGACATGCAGCTGGCCGAAAGCCAGGAACGGCATGCGCAACTGGACGAGCGTGTGATCGAGTCCGAGCGCAAGCTCGCCGAAGCGCGCGAGAAGCACCGCAGCCTCGAGCGCGAAGCGCAGGAGGCGCAATTCGCGCAGCGTTCGGTCGAAGCGCGCAAGGGCGAATTGCAGCGCGCGATCGAAACGGCCGACCAGCAGGTGGCGTCGATCACGGCGGAAGAATCGCGCGCGCAAGACGAGTTGTCGCGCCTGACCGATGCGGCCGCGCAAGCCGGATTGCAGTCCGCTCTCGCGTTGAAAGCCGAGCGCGAGCAGGCGCTGGGCGCCAAGCGCAGCGAGTACGACGACCTCACGTCCAAATTGCGCGCGAGCGACGAGCGCCGCCTCCAGCTCGAACGCGAGCTCGACCCGCTGCGCCAGCGCATCACCGATTTCCAGCTGAAGGAGCAGGCCGCGCGCCTGGGCTTCGAGCAGTACGCCCAGTTGCTGGCGGACGCGCAAGCGGACATCGATGCGGTGGCGAAGTCGATCGAGGAAGGCAAGGTGCGTCTCGCGGGCCTGCAAAGCGACATCGACCGGCTGCATCGCGAGATCGCGGCGCTGGGCGCGGTGAACCTCGCGGCGCTGGATGAGCTCACGACCGCGCGCGAACGCAAGCAGTTCCTCGACGCGCAATCGGCCGACCTGGACGAGGCGATCACCACCCTGGAAGACGCGATCCGCAAGATCGACGGCGAAACCCGCGAGCTGCTCGGCTCCACCTTCAACACCGTCAACGAACATTTCGGGCGCATGTTCCCGGAGCTGTTCGGCGGCGGCAATGCGAAGCTCGTGATGACCGGCGACGAGATCCTCGATTCCGGCGTGCAGGTAATGGCGCAACCGCCGGGCAAGAAGAACCAGACGATCCACCTGCTGTCCGGCGGCGAGAAGGCGCTGACGGCCATCGCGCTGGTGTTCGCGATCTTCCACTTGAACCCGGCGCCGTTCTGCCTGCTCGACGAGGTGGACGCTCCGCTGGACGACGCCAATACCGAGCGCTATTCGAAGCTGGTGACCAGCATGTCGAAGGAAACGCAGTTCCTCTACATCAGCCACAACAAGATCGCGATGGAGATGGCCGAACAGCTGATCGGCGTGACGATGCAGGAGCAGGGCGTGTCGCGCATCGTCGCGGTGGACATGGAAGCGGCGGTGTCCCTGGCCGAGGCCGCATGAGCGGCTTCACGCTCGGCGTCGCGGTCCTCGGCGGCCTCGTGCTCGCGTCGCTCGTCGCGTACAACACGTGGACGTCGCGGCGCAATTCGCCGCGCCAGCCCGAAGCTTCGGGTGCGGGCACGGCGCCGGTCGAACCGGTGCTGCAGCACGAGCCCGCCTTCGACACCGATGAGCCGACCTTGCCGCCGGTGGAAAGGAAGCCGCCACTCGATGCATTGATCGACGCGATCGCGCCCATCTCCGTCGATGCGCTCGTGTCGGGCGACGCCGCGCTCGCCGCACTGCCGCCGACCCGCCGCGCGGGCAGCAAGCCATTCGCCGTCGAAGGCCAGAACGACGCCACGCAGCAATGGGAGCCGCCGCGCGCGGGCCAGCGCTACGCCGCGTTCCAGGCGGGCGTGCAGCTCGCCAACCGCACCGGGCACCTGAACGAGATCGAGTTTTCCGAGTTCGTGATGAAAGCGCAGCAATTCGCCGACGCGATCAACGGCTCGCCCGATTTCCCCGAGATGCTCGACGAGGTTGCGCGCGCCAGGGAACTCGACCAGTTCGCGGGCGAACACGACGCGCAACTCGGCATCACCTTGCGCGCGAAGAACGCAGCGTGGAGCCCGGGCTTCGTCCAGCAGGCCGCGGCCCGGCTCGGGTTCGTGCCCGGCGTGATTCCGGGCCGCATGGTGCTGCCCGCATCCGCCACGGGCGCGCCGCCGGTCCTCGTGATCGCGTTCGACACGCAGGCCGCTCTCGCGGAAGACCCGGCGCAATCGGCGCTGCGCGAATTCACGCTGAGCCTCGACGTGCCGCACGTGCATCGCAGCGAACAACCGTTCGTGCGCATGCGCGACGCCGCGATCGCGCTGGCGGCGTCGATGGAAGGCCTGATCTGCGACGACAAGGGCCAGGTCATCCGCGCCGAGGCGCTCGATTTGATCGGCTCCCACCTCGAGAAGCTCTACGACGTGCTGGAAGCGCGCGACCTTGCCGCCGGTTCCGCGCAGGCGCGGCGGCTATTCTCCTGACCCATGGCGACGCCGAAAGTCGAGGAGCGCGCAGCGGCCCTGCGCGAGCTGCTGCACCACCACAACTGGCGCTACTACGTGCTCGACGAGCCGGAGCTGCCGGACGCCGAGTACGACAAGCTGTTCCGCGAGCTGCAGGACATCGAGGACAAGCACCCGCAGCTGCGCACGCCCGATTCGCCGACCCAGCGCGTGGGCGGCAAGGCGCTCGAGGGCTTCGCGAAGGTGCGGCACAAGGTGCCGATGCTGTCGATCCGCACCGAGACCGACATCGAAGCCAGTGGCGCGGGCAACTTCGACGCGCGCGTGCGGCGCGAGTTGGGGCTGAAGGACGGCGATGCGCCCGTCGAGTACGTCGCCGAGCTGAAGTTCGACGGCCTCGCGATCAACCTGCGCTACGAGGACAGCGTGCTCGTGCAGGCGGCCACGCGCGGCGACGGCGAGGTCGGCGAGGACGTCACGCACAACATCCGCACCATCGGGCAGATCCCGCTGCGCCTGCCGGCCGACGTGCCCGCCGTGCTGGAAGTGCGCGGCGAGGTATTCATGCGGCGGGACGACTTCGAAAAGCTCAACG
>DATBPW010000480.1:0-2486 GCA_036561125.1 Ramlibacter sp.
GATCTTCCTCACCAGCCTCGGCCTCGGGCCCATCGCGGTGTTGTTGCTGATCCTGCTGATGTATCTCGTCCTCGGCTGCCTGATGGACGCGATGGCGATGATCATCCTCACCGTCCCGATCATCTTCCCCGTCGTCACGCACCTCGGGTTCGATCCGATCTGGTTCGGCGTGATCATCGTGATGACCGTCGAACTGGGGCTGATCCACCCGCCCGTGGGCATGAACGTGTTCGTGATCAAGAGCGTGGTGCAGGACGTGAGCTTCACCACCATCTTCAAGGGCGTGCTGCCCTTCGTCGCCACCGACATCATCCGGCTCGTGATCCTGATCGCGTTTCCCATCATCGCGCTGTGGCTGCCGGGGAAGATGGGATGACGAAGGAGATCGTCTACGAAGTGAAGGTGGAGTTCGGCGACTGCGATCCCGCGAAGATCGTGTGGTTCCCGAACTTCTTCCGCTGGATCGACGCGGCCTCGCGGCATTTCTTCATCCAGTGCGGCGTGCCGACGTGGACCGAGACCGAGAAGACGCTCGGCGTGATCGGCACCCCGCTGGTCGACACCCGGGCGAAGTTCATCGCCACCGCCACCTACGGCGACGCGTTGCAGTTCCACACGCGCATCGCCGAGTGGCGCACCAAGAGCTTCGTGCAAAGCTATCGCGTCACGAAGGGCAGCGACGCCATCATGGAATGCGAGGAAGTGCGCATCTTCGCCGGCCGCCGCGACGGCGGCGGCATCCGCGCGCTGCCGATCCCGCCGGAGATCCGCCGGCTGTGCGAATGAACGCCACCGCGGCCGGCGCCGGGGCGACAATGGCGCCGTGACGACGGCCCACACCCATCCCTTGCACCCCCGCGCCTTCTTGCACGCGCTGCGCGCGCGGCCGCGCCTGGTCGGGTGCGCGCTGGTCGGTGCGGTGGTCTATGGATTCGTACGCGGCGGGCTGGACGTGTCGGTCGTCGTCGCGCTGCTGATGGGCTGGAACGTCGGCGCGGTGCTGTATCTCGCGTTTGCGTGGCACATGATGCAGAAGACCGACTTCGAAGGCATCCGCGAGAAGGCGGTCGGGCAGGACGAAGGCCGCTACGCGATCCTGCTGCTCGTCGTGGTGGCGGCGCTGGTCGTGCTGCTGGCGGTCGGCACGCAACTGGCGCAGGTGAAGGGCCTGCACGGGACCACGCGGGCGCTGCACGTCGGGCTCGCCGCGCTGACGGTCGTCACGTCGTGGCTGTTCACGCAGGTGCTCTTCGCGGTGCACTATGCGCACGACTTCTACGTGGCGCGCATCCGCGGCGAGCAGGACCCGCTCATGTTTCCCGGCACGGCGGACCCGGGCTACGGCGACTTCTTCCATTTCGCCTGCGTCATCGGCACGGCGACGCAGACCGCCGACATCAGCTTCAACGGCTCGTCGCTGCGTCCCGTCGGCACCCTGCATTGCATCCTGGCCTTCTTCTTCAACGCCACGCTGCTGGCGCTGTCGATCAACCTGGCCGCGGGCCTTCTCCTGTAGCGTCCTGCAGCAGCGCGGCCGCGTGCAGGCGGCTGTGCACGCCGAGCTTCTCGCGGATGTTGGCCGTGTGGCGCTTCACGGTGTTCAGGCTCAGCGCGAGTTCGGCGGCGATCTCGCCATTGGTCGCGCCGAGCGCCACGCGCGACAACACGTCGCGCTCGCGCGCCGTCAGTTCGCGGATCGATCCCGCGCCATCGCACGCCGCGGCGGCGCAGTCGCCGGCGAACTCGCGATAGAGCGCCGCAGCAGCCGCGCGCGAATCGACGTGCAGCTTGAGCATCGCGCGCGCGACGTGCCGCTTGGCCGTGTGCACGCTCAGCTGCAGCGCGCGCGCGACCAGCTTGTTGCTCGCACCGCCGGCCACCAGCCGCAGCACCTGCAGCTCGCGCGGCGACAGCTCGCGCGCGAGGTCGCGATCGAAACGGATGTAGTGGAGATCACTCGCGCCCATGCAGCGCTAGTGTTCGAAGCACCCCGCGAACGGTCCAATGAATTGCGCGGGCGCGATTGATCGAACCGCGGCATCTCAGGCAGCGTACCGGCGCGATCTGGCAAAACGCCATCGCCCACGCACCCTGCTGCCTGCGCGTGCGCAAGGGCGGTGCGCGGCGCATTGGCCCGAAGTGGCCATGCGTGCGCGCAACAGGCGCCGCAGAATCGATCGCATCCAGACGTCCTCTGCCGAGAGGACATTTCATCGAGCCGGCGGCAACGCCGGCTCTTTTTTTGCGCGCAACGAAAAAGGGGCCCGCACGGGCCCCCTTTCGATGCATCGCACCGCGATCAGAACCGGTACGTCCCCCGCACGTAGTAAGTGCGCAGCAGCGGATCGGTGAAGCGCGGGTCGTAGCCGACCTGGAACGTCGCGGCCTGCTCCGTGTGCGGCGGCTTCTTGTCGAGCGCGTTCTTCACGCCCAGCGTGAGCGTCAGGCTCTTGTTCGCCGACCACGTCCCGTACAGGTCCCAGGTG